>JAGXOH010000100.1 GCA_023659985.1 Candidatus Falkowbacteria bacterium LH_S3
TATATTTTTTATGCCTAGAAGAGAGTTAGAAAATAAGAATGTGAGAAAAATTTTTAAAAGTGGTGATAGTTATGCGGTTACTTTACCCATGGAGCTAATAAAAGAATTAGGTTGGAGAGACAATCAAAAAATAGAAGTTAAGAAATGAGGGCTGGGATTAAATTTGAAAGATTGGGAGCCAAGAGAATAGCGCCACTTTTGCATAAATGCAATATAGATTGCTACAACAGTGTTTTTGGTATATAATGATAATAAGAGCACTAATTTTTGGTGTTTTAAGATTAATTATAATAATGTTCCTGCTTTATCATTATTAAAAGATAAAGCCGGTAACAAATCAATTATGACAAAAATAACCAAAGCCCAACTTGTTTCTACTTTGGCTGAAGAAAGTGGTCTAAGTAAGAAAGAAGTTACCAACTTTTTTGACACCTTTAATGAGGTGGTTTACAAAGAAGTAAAACGAAACGAGGAATGTCTAATTCCCGGATTTGGTAAAATGATAAAACAAAAACGAAAGGCTCGAAAGGGAAGAAATCCCGCAACTGGTGAAGAGATCCAAATTCCTGCCAAGACAGTTGCAAAATTAAAACTGTCCAAAGCAGCTAAAGACGCAATCTCTTAATTCTTAGAATTAGGACTAAAAAAAGAAACATTCTGTTGTAGAAAACAGCGGAGTGTTTCTTTTTATAAAAAGCTGATTTTATTAGTTAAACCATTTTTTAATATATTGACCCAAACCTTTTTTGTATAGTTTGTTTTTTAATTTAGTGGTTTTGTGAAGAAAGAGAATTAAAGTGCGTAATTCTATATAATATTTATTAGAAATAATTTTGTATTTCAGGGCTCCGGACTTAATTCCTCTTCTTATAGTTTTGGTTTTTATACCTCCTATCTTAGCCGCTTCTGAGGTTTTCAACCAGATAGGATTGGCCACTGTTTTAGGATCACCGGCTTGTCCTGATGAAGAAGGGGCGCTACTTAGGCTTTGGCTATTTTTTTTATTAGGAGAAGTTATCCAGTTTTTTTGTTTTTTTTTCATAGCCACTTTTTTATAATTTATATGACTTAAGTCCACGCATACGTAGACTAAAGTCATAGTTTTGGGATAAAATTTACTAACTTTAAATAAAATAATAAAGTTTATTCAACTTAAGTCCACGCACTCGTGGACTAAAGTCAATATTTAGCAATCTGAAATTTTATTATCCACAGCCCTTTTTATTATAAAAAACAGGAGTAGAGTCCACGCATACGTGGACTAAAGTCATAGTTTTGGGATAAAGTTTATTCAACTTAAGTCCACGCACTCGTGGACTAAAGTTTTGGTTTGCTAGTTATATGTTTACATAAATTATTTTAAAATGCAAGATGAGCTTTAAGTTTTGCGTTTCAATTTTAATGTCAAAGCTAAAAACTTAAAGCTAAAAACTACAACTTAAAATTAAAAGCTAAAAGCTAACGGTTGGGTGACAAATGAAAGGTCATCACCTT
>JAGXOH010000101.1 GCA_023659985.1 Candidatus Falkowbacteria bacterium LH_S3
GGAATTGGTTAAACTGGCTTATGATTTTGCCGCTTCAGCTCACTCAGGACAACAACGAGCCAGCGGAGAACCCTATATAAACCACTGCTTACACACCGCTTTTGTTCTGGCTCAACTTAAAGCTGACTTAAACACTATTATTGCCGGACTCTTGCATGATGTCCCCGAAGATTCCGAGTACACTTTAGAGCAAATTGAAAAAAACTTTGGCAGTGATGTGGCTAGTTTGGTAAAAGGGATAACCAAGTTGGGAAAAATAAAATATAGAGGCATAGAAAGATATCGAGAGAATTTAAAAAAGATGTTTTTGGCAATGGCAGAAGATGTGAGAGTTATTTTTATCAAATTTAGCGATCGCTTATATAATTTGCAGACGCTTGACTCTTTACCTGAAAATAAACAAAAAAGAATAGCTAAGGAAACACTGGAAATCTATGCTCCTATTGCAGACCTTCTCGGCATTTGGAGGCTAAAGTGGCAAATGGAAGATTTATGCTTTAAATATTTATATCCAGAAGAATATAAAAAATTGGAATATAAATACGAGGTGGAAAAAAAGGTGGAAAACACCCAATTTATTCAAAAAATAAAAAATATTTTAGGTAAAAAGTTAAAAGAAACAGATGTTGAATGGACAATAGAAGGAAGATTTAAGCATTTTTATAGTATTTACAAAAAAATGCAGGAAAAAGAAAGGAAATTTGATGAAATATATGATGTTTTCGCTTTAAGAATAATTGTTCCCACGATTTCAGATTGCTATAAAACATTGGGAATTATTCATAGCTTATGGAGACCCAAGCCGACTCGTTTCAAAGATTATATAGCCGTACCTAAGCCAAATGGTTATCAAAGCTTACATACAACTGTATTCGGACCAAATGGTAAGGCGACCGAATTTCAGATAAGAACCCAGGAAATGAATGACAAGGCATTATTCGGATTTGCCGCCCATTGGCACTATAAGCAATTTAACAAGGGAACCGATGATAATCAGCCTTCCTGGATCAAGGAAATACTGGAAGCGCAAGAAAATATTAAAAATACCAATGACTTTTTAAACAAGCTCAAATCAGATGTATTCAGGGATAGAATTTTTGTATTTTCTCCCAAGGGAGATGTTTTTGAACTGCCGGAAAGAGCCACTCCTATAGATTTTGCCTATGCAGTTCATACTGATATCGGCAATAAAGCTACTGCTGCCTTGGTTAATGATAAAATGTCCACTCTGGACTATGAATTGAAAAACGGCGATCTGGTGGAGATTACGGTAGATAAAAATAGAAAAACCCCAAATCTTGACTGGATAAAATTCGTCAAAACTAAACGGGCCAAAGATAAAATTAAACAAAATAGCAAAAAAACTGCCTTTTCCGAGATTAAAAGAATGATACCTGGAGGAAAACATTAAGAAAAGGGAAGCTACGCCGCCGGGAAGCGTAGCACTTAATAAAATCCAAATGACAAAGCTCA
>JAGXOH010000102.1 GCA_023659985.1 Candidatus Falkowbacteria bacterium LH_S3
AGGTTATACTATAAATGCTTTCAATAATGAACTTAAGCTATCTTTGGTTCCTGACATTCTTGATGACTCCACCTATGTTTCAGCTCAACATATAGATGAAAATATGGAATCTCCTTGGAATTTGGACAGAATAAGTAAAATTTATCAGTTTGAATTTATCAACAAGCAAGCTTATAACCATAAAAAACCTTTTTATATTCAACTTTCTTATGCAAGGGATTCAGATAACTATAAAAAGGTCTATTTTTATGATAGCAATATTGGTAAGTGGAGACCTTTGCCTACTAGAGATTTTCCTGAACATAATTTTGTTAGATCACTTATCCATTTACCCTTTGCCAGAATAGCTGTTTTTTCCAATTCTGAAATTTTAAGTCATGGCGGGGGCAGTTGGTATCAATATAAAGGCGGAGCTTATGCGGCCTCTCCTGACTTTCCCAAAGGTTCAAAATTAAGAGTATTTAATACATCTAACAAAAAGTTCGTTGATGTTGAGATTAATGATTACGGTCCGGACCGAAGTATCCATCCTAATAGGGTAATAGATTTAGACAAACAAGCCTTTTCTCAAATAGCTGACTTGGGAGAAGGTATAATTGATGTTAAAATTCAGCCTTTATCTATTCCTGCTGATTCTCGTATAGACAAAGTGTTTTTAATGGAAGAATCAGTGGGGCACATTCCGGATGTTGAAGTAAAAGCAGGCATTTTAATAAAAGAAGATAGCGAAGATAATCTTTGGGAAAAAAATGCGGATCAACAATTATCCTTGGCAAGCCTTACGAAAATGGTGGCTATTAAAACTTATTTAGAAAATGAAACTGGAGGGTTGGATAGAGAGGTTATATATGAAGAACAAGATGCTAAAAAAAATTATCAATATTGCGAATCATGGAATTCATCTGAAATTAATTTGAAAGACGGGGATATAGTAACGATTAAAGATCTTATTTATGCTTCTCTTGTGGGGTCAGCCAATAATACGGTGGAAACTTTGGCAAGGGTAAGCACATTATCCAGGCACCAATTCATAGAAGAAATGAATAGTATAGTAAAAAACTGGGGCGCTAATTCAACCAGTTTTGTAGAGCCATCCGGATTATCTCCTGAGAATATGAGCACTGCCAGTGATTATGCTTTAATAGCCAAAAATGTTTTGGCAGACAATGTGATTGAAAAAGTCAGCGCCATGGCTACTTACGATTTTACTACGGTTAATACCGATCGCTCTTTTCATTTAACTAATACTGATCACTTGGTAAAAGACAACCACTTTTCCGGAATTAATCATTTTAAAATTACTGGTTCTAAAACTGGATATTTGCATGAAGCAGGATATTGTTTGATGGTTAGGGTGGATCCAGAGCAAGAAG
>JAGXOH010000103.1 GCA_023659985.1 Candidatus Falkowbacteria bacterium LH_S3
TTTCTTGCCAACTTTGATAAAATTCCTTTATATCTTGTTCATTCATATTTAGATTGTATTATAATGCAAACTGGTTGTATATTCAGATTGTATTATAATACCGACTGAATGTCAATAGATATTTTTACCACCAAATTAATGGTTTAATTAGTTTATAATCTAAATCTTTGAGGTTTGTTCCTTCATCTTCTTTATCTCCTTCAAAAAAGACCTTATCGGCAGTAATTTTCTTAATCCATTTGCCGGTAAGGTTAGACAGAGTTTCGGCAATATCAATATTCCCCTTTTTCAAAGGGGTGTCTGCGTCAGCAGACGGGGTATTCCCCTTTTTCAAAGGGGTGTCTGCATTAGCAGACGGGGTATTCCCCTTTTTCAAAGGGGTGTCCTGAAAGGACGGGGTATTATTTTCTATCGAACTCTTAATACTCTCTAATACATTGCCAAGAGATCTCTTAATATCCAAATCATTGAAGTGCAAAACAATTAAACCTAAAGATTGTAAAAATTTATCTCTTTCTACATCATATTCGCCTTTATAGTTATGGCTCTCTCCATCAATTTCAATAACAAGATTTAGCTTGGGGCAATGAAAATCCACAATATAATTTCCTATGATTTGTTGACGAGTAAAATCATAACCTAATATTTTTTTCTGCTTCAGTTCATTCCATAATAATACTTCAGATAAATTGCCTGCTTTGCGAAGTTCTCTTGCCCGATCTTTTAGTTTGGAGTTATATGGTAGTTTCAAATACCCCGTCAGTCCTTCGGACTGCCACCCCTTTACAAAAGGGGAATTTTCGAAAACATCCTTTGCTTTAAAATTTTTATCTACTATTCCAAGCTCCTGCCATTCTTTAATTTGTTCACCCAAATTGGAATGATTCAAAACCTTTTCCACTAACTCAACATTTTTGTCTGCAATTCTGTCCAGCGTAATCACATAATTTGAGTTTTTAACAAACTTCGGCTTGTTCCAAATTTTAACTAACTCATCTTCAAATTGGGAGATAAAATCAATTACTTTGAAGGCGATGTCTTTGAGAATTTGCAGTTGATTTACTCTATCCGGGCCCCATTCTTTGGCTCCTTCCCAAAAGTACTGATAGCTCCAAAGTTTAAATTGCTCCTGCAAAAACGCTTTGGCGTTTTTGTTGATAAAGAAATCAACCTCGCTCTGCTTTTCAAAAACTCTAAAAGCGCGTTCCAATTGTTCTTCGGTAATCGCAATTCCTTTCTTTTTTATAGCTTTTAATATTTCATCCTGCTTTGTCTTCTGTCCTCTTTCAGAGTATTGAACGCCAAAAACAATTGTGCTGTCCTCACGGACTTCGCTTA
>JAGXOH010000104.1 GCA_023659985.1 Candidatus Falkowbacteria bacterium LH_S3
TTGTAAGACAAAATCCTGGTTATTGTTATTAGTGTCATAACTGTTACCCAACTGCCTATGAGAATCAGTAGCTAATTTAGAGGCGGTAGATGTAGCCAATGCCTTTCTTTCAATGCTGCTTGTAGCGACAGGATTGGGTGCGGCACCCTCTCCTTCATAAAAAGATGATTGGCCATAACCAACAAAATCAAGTATATCCTGATCAGTGGAAGAACTGACCGTATCGGTAGCAAGATAAACCGTGTTATTATCAGTCAAAGCAAATCCGCCATCTCCAATTAAAGCGTCAGCCATATTCTTGTATATAGAAGTGGCATCTTTATTAACTATCAGATAATAACCATTAGCCGGAATGATTGTTGTTCCTCCGGGAAAATTATCTTCTCCGTTATTTTCTTCCTTGCCGATCTTTAAATAATGGCTTATATTTCCGCTTTGAGTGGCTCTATATATTTTATAACCCTTGTCAGCCATATCAATGCTTTCATCTGTTGGATTATAAAGTTCTATCCAGTCATTGGTGCTATCTATATAGATTTCACTAATAACTATATGATCAGCTTTGGTATCTATGTCAACAGTGGTTGAGGCAATCTTGCTCCATTCGCTTTCATTGCCAGCTTTGTCCCTTGCCCTTACTCTAAAAAATATGGTGTTGTCAGTGGTGGTTGAATAACTGAATTGAGTAGAAGTTGAAGTAACAAAATGGGCAAGAGCTGTCCAGATAGAAGTGGTAGTAGTCCCTATCTTAAAATCAATATCATATTCATTTATACCGCTAGTAGTGGTTCCCATATCTTCACCTTGCCACTTTAGGATAAAATCATAAGAATTATAACTGTTTTCAAGGTCTTTAATTGTGGAAGTCGGGGCTTTGGTATCTATGGAAATGGAAGAAGAAGCTGTGGCTGTAGCTGTTCCCTTGTCTGCTATAATCCCAATATAAACTGTTTTTTCTTTATTTTCTTTATTTTTAAAGCTAAATTCTTTAGGAGCGGTAGTAGCCCACTGAGAAGAGGTGGATGAAAAAATCGGCTCTGATAAGAATAGCTGATATTTTAAGCTTGAAGATGAAAGCTGGCTATCATATTCAATATCAAGATTAACTCCGACAGTAGTGGTAGATGTATATTCGTTACTGCCTCTGACTGGGTCAGATAAAGAAAAAAATGATATAGAAAGATCAGAAATCTTTTCCTGTTTTGATGGGTTGTCTTCTTGATTGTTTTCTTGATTCTCTTCTTGTTTTTCTCTGTTTTTGTCTTGTTCTTCCTTTTGTTGATTATGGGT
>JAGXOH010000105.1 GCA_023659985.1 Candidatus Falkowbacteria bacterium LH_S3
AATTTGTATTTTAGCTAATTGCTTTCAATATTAAGTTCTCTAAAAAACAACCAAAATCTTCTCTTCCGGAATACCCTCCGAAGAGTAAAGCTATTTTGGTTTTTTCTGCCATAGTTATTTTATTTTTTCTTAATATTGCCTTTATAGCCGGGAATGTACTTATTAAGAACTTCCGGGATTTTAATGCTTCCGTCTGCTTGTTGATGATTTTCCCATAAAGGAATAAGGATTCTGGGACTTGCCAAAGCGGTGTTATTTAATAAATAGACGAATTTTTTATTTCCTTCAGCGTCTTTGTATTTAATATTTAGTCTTCGTGATTGCCAGTCTTTGCAATTAGAAGAAGACCCGGTTTCTCCGTAGCCTCTTCGACTAGGCATCCAAGCCTCTAAATCATACATTTTGTATTTGGGAGCACCCATATCTCCGGTGCAAATTTGTAGTTGCCTAAAAGGTAGTTCCAGATCTCGGTGGAGGTCTTTAGAAGTATCAGTTATTTGTTGATGGATTTTGTCAGCTTCATATTTAGAAGCTTTGCAAATAACCACTTGCTCCACCTTCATGAATTCATGGATGCGATAAATACCGCGAGTATCTTTACCGTAACTCCCAATCTCGCTTCTGTAACAAGATGAAAAACCGCATAATTTTATAGGCAAGTCTTTTTCTTCTAAGACTTCATCTGCATAATAAGCAAGTAAAGACGGTTCGGCAGTGCCTACTAAAAATTTATCTTCTTTTTTAACACTTCCGTTTGACAGCACTTCATCGTTGGCTATTTTATAGGCCTCATCAATATCCGGATTATATTGTTTACCTGCGAAAAATCCACTTCCAAATAAAGCGAAATTCTTAACCAATGTAGGGGGTATTATAGGGGTAAAACCTTTACTTACCAATTTATTTAAAGCATGCATCATGCTAGCCATCTGCATCATGGTTCCTTCATTTTTTAAGTAATATCCGCGATAACCCGAAGTTTTTACTCCTCGCTTCAGGTCTAACAGATTTAAATCTTTACCCAATTGTATATGGTCTTTAGGTTCAAATTCAAAAACCGGAGGTTCTCCTTCTTTGTAAATTTCTATATTTCCACTATCATCTTTGCCTACTGGAGTATCTTCTGAGGCAGGCATGGGAACTTTGACCATAAGATCTTGAAATTCTTCCTCTGCTTTTTTGTATTCTTCTTCCAATTTTAATATCCTTTCTTTTAGTTGCTTTCCTTTTTCAACTTGTTCTTGAGAAGGCTTACCTCCCATGTCGGTTTG
>JAGXOH010000106.1 GCA_023659985.1 Candidatus Falkowbacteria bacterium LH_S3
CTTATGTAGATGTTTATAAATCCTCTTTTCAAGAAAAAGTCAAGTCTTTACCAGCTGTTTTGGGAAATATGCTTAGCAAACCAGTATTGGCGGTTATTATCGTAGCTATCTTGATAGGAGGCGTAGGAATTGCCGCTCAACCTGCTTATTATAGCAAACCAGGAGACACTTTGTATTTTGCTAAGAAGATAACCCAAAAGATAAGATTGGCTCTGGTTCTTGATAAAACAGAGAAGGCAAAAATGAATATAAGGTTTTCCAGTAATCATGCTAAGGATATAACCAAAGTTTTGTCAGATTCTGATTTTTCAGACAAAAGATTGGCTCAAGAATTGCAAGGCAATTTTAGGCAAGATTTAAGTATGGTTAAATCTGGATTAAGGTCAATAACAACCTCGAATATGGAGGAGGCAAAAGGATCAGCAATAGCCACTTCAGAAGAAAGCAGTATCAATAGTAGCGCTTCTGATATTGGGACTAGTGGTCAAATAGCCACTTCAAACACTAATAAGACAGATAAACAAGAGGGGCTTTCAGCTCAAAGTGAATCTCAAACCCAAAAAGGCCGGGATAAGCAAACCGAACCGAATAAACAAGAGGGGCTTTCAGCTCAAAGTGAATCTCAAACCCAAAAAGGCCAAGATAAGCAAACCGAACCGACGAGTAGCCAAGAATCAGTGGACAATCAAAGTGAAAACAGTGAGAATAAAGTATTTAGTGTAGACTTTGAAAAAGACAGCCAAGGCAAGGATATTTACATTCCTGAACAAAAGGGGAGTGATAATACTGTTGTGGAAAAAGAGATAGCAGATGCCAATCAAAAATTGGAAAATAATAAAAATAAAGTTAACAATTCCACTTTATCTGAGTTATATGCTTTATTGGATCAAGCTGAAGCTGAGTTTGGACAAGAAAATTATAAACAAGCCAGAGAGTTGTTAAATAAGTTTAGCGCTAAAGTGGAAAACGTAACAGGTAGGCAAGCGCAAGGAGAGGTCAAAGACGAGAGCGAGAAAGCGACTTCTACAGAGGAGTCAGCCACCTCTACAGATGCCAACGCTACTACCTCGCAGATCAACAAAGACTAAGAACAGTAATAGGTTTAGCCTCCCTGAAATACTTATTTGCAAAAAGGGAATTATATAAAAAAACAAAAAAACTGGATAACTTCTCCTAATAAAAAAAATAGCCAAAGCCTA
>JAGXOH010000107.1 GCA_023659985.1 Candidatus Falkowbacteria bacterium LH_S3
GCTTTTAATTTTAAGTTGTAGTTTTTAGCTTTTAGCTTTAAGTTTTAAGCTTTTTGTTGTATGACATTATCGTATTGCTATGACAGATATAAGGCATGTCTTGACTGATAATTAATTTTAAGATACTATTAGTAACTAACAACATCAGATTATGTTATTAGCTAAGAAATAAGTATACCAAATGTCCAAAAATTTTTTGTGCATTGGTTAAGATAAAAATGTTGACTATAAGATTAAGGCGAACAGGAAGAAAGAATAAACCTATGTTCAGAGTTATAATTTCTGAACGTTCAAAAACACCACAAAGTAAAGCTTTGGAGTTTTTGGGTTCCTATAATCCTTATTCCAAGGAGTTACAAATTAACGGAGAAAGAGTAAAACATTGGTTGGAAAAAGGGGCAAGTATGTCTAATACCGTAAATAATTTATTGATAGATAAAGGAATTATTCAAGGAGAAAAGATAAAAAGTATAAAATTAAGCAAGAAAAGAGTTGAAAAAGCAAAGCAAAAATAAGAAAAGGAAAAGGAAGAACAAGAGCAATCATAAGAAATTCAGCAAAATAATGGAGACAGTAGTCAAGAAGATGTTACTCAATTAGAGGAAAAAGAAGAGAAAAAGGTAGATGAGAATTCTAATAAAGCTCAAGAAGCCAGTGATGAATAGGTTGGCAAGGAAAAACAAGAATAATCGGAATAAGAACGTGCTAATTGAGGAATGTTTGTTTTTTTCTATTGACAAAATAAAATAAAATATGATATATTAAAAATATATAATTCATTTTTATTGATAATAAAGAATCATAGTAATTAAATTTTAATTTTGATCCCGACATATTCGGCTTAATGGGCGAAGTGCGGGAGGCGAAAAAATTATGGCAGATGTATTAAAAGATCAAGAATTTTTAGAAGGTATCGTGAAAGCGATCGTTAGTAAACCCGAAGAGGTTTCTGTTGAAAGAAAAGTGGATGAGATGGGCGTACTGTTAACTTTAAAGGTACACCCAGATGATATGGGTTATATCATTGGTCGAAAAGGTCAAACCATTCAATCCATTAGGAACTTATTAAGGGTCTTGGGAGCGCAAAATAATGCGAGAATCAATCTTAAGATCCATGATCCTAATCAAGAGGGGAGACCGGATAGATCAGAACAAAAACAAAATG
>JAGXOH010000108.1 GCA_023659985.1 Candidatus Falkowbacteria bacterium LH_S3
CATCTATTTTAATATTTACAGCTTCTGTTTTAAATTTAAATTTTCCATTTCTAACTAATGTTAACGGACCAGTAACCTCTTTTAGCTCCAAAGTTAAATCACCAGGTTTTTTTAAATATTCCAATCTATCATTATCCTTTTTTTCTCTACCCACTACCCCTAAAACATACCGATCCCAGAAAGAAAACCAAAACACTCTTCCATATTTTAATAATTCTACATCATCAATATCACAATTCGGCCAATGCCAAATCATCTCAGAAAGCCTGTGACCAAACTCAGGATCAGTTAATAAACAGCCACCTGCAGGGGAAGAGAAATTTTTAATTTGATATTTTCCTACTAATTCTTGTTGTTGCTCCCTGGATCTGCCTTCTATAGCTAACAATCTTTCTCTATTCACCAGACCTTTTCTTTCTACTTCTGTTTTTGGTAAAAGTTGAGCTGAAAGAGGTCTTAGTATATCTATTCCCACCTTTTCTTGAATGGTTATTAAAGAATTCTTATTTTGAGAAAAAGGACGTTGTCCCAAAACTTCACCGGTTGCCAAAAAATCATACCCCATACTGTCCAGATAATCTTTAGCCTTTTTAAGCATTAAAGTATGACAATCTATGCAGGGGTTAATATTTTTCCTTACACCACTCGCAGGATTTTTAATTATGGCTAATAATTCTTTGCTAATATCTATTACCTGAAGCTCAATATTGTTTTCTTCAGCATTCTTTTTGGCCTGTTCACAATTAAAAAAATTACTGACAAAACATACACCGCTAACCTCTACCCCTTGATCCTGTAAAACTTTAACAGCCAAAATTGAATCCAATCCTCCGGATATGAGCACTAATGCCTTTGTTTTTTCCATATAATTAATTTTATTGTTTATGAAATGGTAATCTTGCCTTTACTAATGCTTTTTTATTTTATCGGCTATACATCAAAAATAAAAGCCCTAACAAACAATACTTTTTACCAACTTTTTACTGGAGCAAAAAATCCTTTAATGCCTGCCTGGCTTTTTCCGCTTCTTGCTTGGTTAATCTGGCTCCACCTGCATCTGTAGACATTAACATATCAGAATCCTTGACGTGGGACAATCCCAAAATATGGCCCACTTCATGAGCCAATACTCGAAAATCATAAATAGTGGTAAAC
>JAGXOH010000109.1 GCA_023659985.1 Candidatus Falkowbacteria bacterium LH_S3
ATACTGTTGATTTGAGTATGCGAATACTTGATTGTCTTTTTACGCTTTTCGTAAAGAAGCAAGAAGCTATGAAAGCATTTGAGTAGAGAATTGATTTTCAATCAATTTGGGGTAAAGCATCAGCGATTGAAGGCGAATTAATTCCAGGCGACCCCTTTGACACCTTAACTTATAATAACGGCGGAATATTAATGATTTTGGTTGATAATAAATTTGGATATCGGCAATTTAGAGCAAAAAGCGACAGCTCAGTTAATTTAACAGAAGTTTTTGAAAAAGTTAAAAAAATGGAGCCAGAAGTCGATTGGTGGCTACATCCAAATAAAAGATTATTGGTAAGCGGTGGCAATGTTACTACTGGCAAAAAAATGCCTATTTCTCAATTGACGCGAGACGAACTTGTTAACCTTGTCAAAGTAAATGGGTAATGTCTACACAAATAGCGGTTTTTACCAAGATAGAATATTATCTTGGCATATATGTGTAAACCCCGCACTTTTTCTAGAAAAAGTGCGGGTAAATATGCCAAAAACAATTAAAGAAGAGAGATTAAAGGGTATTAAATGTGTCTCATCTTTTTCAGACTGGCTGAAAAGATAGCCAAATCATTCAAAACATGAAAAATCGGGACGTTTCCGGAAAATATCTCGATTTTTTATTAGAAGAAATTTCAGAAAATAAGAAGTAGGAATTAAAGAAAATCTATCCTTGAACTTACGCCGCCGGGAAGCGTAAGTAACAACAGAAATTAAAGAAGCTTTAATCCTTTTAACCTAGGATTTAAATTGTTTTTAAAAATTTTAAATATATCTTATTTAAAAATCGCCTTTTTAATACTTTTGAACTTCTTTTATAAATTCTTCTAATAAATTATCTTCCTTTACTTTTTTTATAATTTTTTTGTCTTTCATTATCAATCCTTGCTTCTTGCCTCCAATAATAGCCAGGTCAGCTTCCCCGGCTTCACCCGGACCATTAACTACGCAACCCATAACAGCCACATGAATATCTTTGTCTTTTTTTAGTTTTTGCATTTCATTTTCTACCTTTTCAGTTAAGCCAACTAAATCAATTTCAGTTCTACCGCAAGTAGGGCAGCTAGTAACAGTTGTACCCTTTTTTCTTAAATTAAGCGACTTTAGAAT
>JAGXOH010000010.1 GCA_023659985.1 Candidatus Falkowbacteria bacterium LH_S3
GCATACTATAGTACTTACTATAGTAAGTACTATTTTTTATTAATAAAGATGTTTTTGATTGTATTATTCCAGCTTATTAAATTAAGCAGAGCTTAATTGTTGAAAGTTGAACGTTGAACGTTGAAAGTAAAAAAAGCTTAATTGTTGAAAGCTTAAGGCTGAAAGCATTCTTACAACTTATAGCTTTGAGCAATTTTTCCGAAGGCAAATTTAGAAAAATTTTCCTCGTGCCTCGGAAAATTGTCAAAAGCTGTAAGCTCAAAGCTGTAAGAATACTTTCGGCATTAAATTTGCCAAAGGCAAATTTTTCTAAAGTTGAAAGAATGCCTAATATCAAAGGTATCAGGCGTTTAACATTCAACATTCAACGTTCAACGTTCGACATTTTGGGGAAAGGCAAATAATTATTTAAAATAAAGTAGACCGGCATTTATAATTGTAAATACCGGTCTATGGTGTTCTTTAAAATTTAATTTTGCTTTTGAAAAAAATACAGTCATTATCTCTGTATTCTCCCCAAAAGGTTTTTTCAGGACCATCAACGATCTGTATGCCCAATTCGCATGAGAAATGATCTCCTTCCCATTCCAGAGCCGGCTCCCAAAAACTATCATAATCTTTCAAGTTATAGGAGCCACGGATTTTAATTTTCCAATGGCTACCCCGGCCGAAACGGTAATGAGACCGTATCAAAAAAGAATCTCTAAAAATTCGCCTAAAATCAATTAAAGGCATAATTTTTTTATCTTTTTCAACTATCTCCTCGTCACAGAACTGAATAAGAAAGGAAAATTTATCTCCAAAACTGGCGACGTTTTGCCAGTTTTTTTCCGTTCCTACTACATACTGGCAAAAATTATCCCCCTTATCCTGGAAGAAATAACCAGTTTCAGCTCGAACTAAAATTCCGGCAACAGTATCAGCAGTTAGGCCAATGGAACCTACTTGTTGCTCAGAATAACGAGGCCTAACTTCAGGCTTAATTTTAGTTTTAGAGAGCAAAGCAGGAAGATTTTCTACTTCTCCATAAGGGCTGTAAGTATAGCCCTTATAGTAAGACAACTGCCAATCCATATCCCACAAAATGCCTCCTACTCTGAAAGCAAACTGAGCTTTATCCTCCTCTCCTTTTTGTTCTAGAAACTTAATTCCAGTTTCTTTCTTCTCCCACTTATATATAGGGAGAAAAGAAGGAGAGAAAAAGGGTTTGTAGGCCACCTCCAGATAGGTATCATAACCGTAATGAGCAGTCACTAACGGCACGCTACGTCTATTCCAATCCGGAATTAAAGTAAGGTCTAAGGGGTTCAAATTATCACTCGGAGAGACCATGTCGGTTATACTCCAATCTGCGATCTGATAACCTGCACAAACTTTTAATTTTTGCTGCAGGAAAGTTAAGTAGGCTTCCCTAACTCCGACAGCAGCTCGCCGAGAGTCTCTAGTACTTTCACCTCCTTGACTAATTCCTTCGCTGTCTACCAGAATTTTAGGCTCAAGTAACAGTTTCCAGTTTTCCGCACTAAGACGAGCTGGAATAATCATTTCTGATTCCCAATAATAGTCTTTTACCTCCTCTTTTTCTAAGAAATTATCTTCCTCCTCATAAAAATAGCCAGAAATGCTTTCTTCTATCCCTAAATCAAAATTTAGGGCAAAAATGGGGGAAGGCAGAAAGACTAAAAAGACAATCAGAACTACAATTTTTTTCATTTCTTACCTCCTTAAGTCTCTTTGAGAAAATGTGGGAAGATTGACAAAATCCTTTGATTTCCTTTTAAGGACTTTTATAATACTTTTCCGTTTGTGGAACTCATTGGTGAAAACAATCAAATTACTCCGCCAACGTCCATTGCTCTCCTGGATTATCTTTTTATTCAACTGGGTTTTACAGATTTCCTCGTGACGATAATAAAGGATTTTTTCAACAATATATTTCTTATTAAGATAAAAAATCCTTTTATCGTATATTGAGGTTATAGATTCCTTAGGCAAGGCCTCTATGACCCACTCGGCATCATTTGAATCCAGGAAATTATACTTATAATCCCTTGTGTTCTCTCCTATAAGCTGAGCCGTATCCCGATAAGTCAAATCAGTTTCAGCGAAAAAATTGCCTTCATCTTGCCCAGAAATTCTTCTAGAACGATGCATAGAAGGCAATTTCAGCCAAATTAAATCGCTTTGGCGTTTGCGATGAACCAAAAGCTTTAACCCTTTGTCCATCTCCGGAGCAGTAAAATTGATAAAGATTTTGTCCTCTTTTTGGGGACTATACTTTATCCATCTTTCTAACTCCTTTTTCACAGAATAGCCTTCTTTGTACTGCACCTTTATTTTCATTTTTTCAAACTCTACTTCAACGCCTTGGCGATAGAGCTTATAAGATTTCTCTATCTTTTCCTCAGCAGTCTCAGCAGAACTGTCTGCCCAACTAAAAGTGGCCGTAAACAGCAACAATCCACAAAAACAAAAAAATATTACTCTTTTCATATCTCCTCCTTGTCAGTAAAAAAGGGTGCTGCAGGAGCTCTGCCGCACCCCTAAGATTTTAGTTGTTTTCTTTAACAGATAAAGGTAGAGCCATAGGCAAAAGCACTATAGCTCCAAAACCGCAAAATACCAGCATGGTCATCATAATCCAACCCAAATCAGATATAGGGCTAAAAGGTGAGAGCATTAGAGGGGCAAAACATGCAGTGTTGATAGCGACATCAATTACTACTACTCTACCCCTGGTTAAGATGGCATATTTGACTGCTTCTGCATAACTTCCCCATTTTATTAAAGCGGCTTGATAATCAGCCACTACATAAAGAGAAAAATCAATAGCCGCGTTAACAGTTAAGGCAGTCATACAGGCTGTTACCTGATTTAAGGGAATTCTCGCTGCCATCATGATAAAAACTATCATGCTGGAGGCAAAGATAAAGGGTAAACCAATAGCCAGACCGGCTCCAAAAGAAGAAAGATAAAAATTTTCTCCTTTGGACAAACGAAAACGTCGGTTGCGCCAGGCAATCCAGGTAAAACAAAATCCGGAAATCCAGAAAATTTGCATACCAGCATTAACCGGTTTTCTTTCTCGCAAATATTTATCTGCTTGCGAGTATATGGCTAACTTGCCAAAAGCATTCACCTTTAAATCTGGAAAATCTTTAGAAATCTCCAGCACTCTATCAAGCACAAATTTCTCAATATTGGAATTAGTGCTGGAAACCGAAACTTGAACTATCATTGCCTCTCGACTCCATAGTTGCTTCTGACCGGCTATTCCTATCTCAGAACGAACAAGCCGAAGACTATCCTTAGCTTCCTGCACAGTCTGGGGAAGATAATGATCATAATTTTCCCTAGCTAATATCTTCAAAATGTCAAGAACTGAATAAATGTACCTAATTTTCCCCTCAAGTTGAGAATCTTTTGTTATACTCTTCTGAAAATTCTCTATTTTTCTAAGAAAATCAGGCTGATAAACACTCGGGGCATCTTTATCTTCCTCGCTCCTTACCACAAATAAGAACCTGTCAAATCCGTAGTTGCCGGTTTTATCAATTTCCTCTGAGGCCTCGTAGACTAAGGTATTCTTGATAAATTCCATAGCTTCTGTCTTGATCTCAATAAAATTAAACCCCTTTTTAAGACCAACGTGATCAGAAGTTACTAAGAAAGACATTAAGAAAAACAATATTAAGACTACTCCAGTTGCTTGTAATCCCTTCTTCTTGAATTCTTCCTTGATGAATTTTTTAGGGATAACCAACTGGAAGCTCTTTTTGACTAACCAGTCCAAAATTTTCCACCATCTGTCCGGAAAAGAACTCTCCTTCCGGGAATATTCGCCTCCGACTAAAATATGAATAGCCGGAACCAAATAAAAAGTGAAAAGAAGCAGGAAAATTAAGCCTAAGGCAGAGAAAAAACCGACCTCCAATATTTGCCTTATTTCAATTTGGTAAAGCGTGGCAAAGCTAAAAATAGCTACCAAGCCAGTTACTATTATCTTTTCATCTATCAGCTCTATGTCCTTTACTTTAGTTAACTTCCAGACCTGAGCTCTGGACAAATCAAAATGTCTTTTGCGGGTTTCGTTATAGGCATCAAACATTCTTTCCACAAAAGATATTCCAGAGACAATCAGAGAACTGAATACCAAAATAAAGTATACCGTTTCATAGAGTTTCTTTCCCTGAATGCTAAAGTCTATTACTTGTAAAAACCCTACAGAACCTCTAGTCCAAATCAGGACCAGAAGTAGACAGACCAAAGCTATGACAGTTTGCCTTAAATTGCCAAAGGAAACCCAAAAGACAAAAGCAGCCAAAATAATGGACCCTGACAAAATCCAGATTAGACTGGAGTAAAAGGCTCCTGTCATCAGGACTCGTCCGATTGTCCAGCCAGCTGGCAGAACAGACTTAATCCGTCCATTCTCTAACTTGTGCTGGCTCTGATCCACTTGGAGAGTAGAAGGAATTTCCTTGTCTTGGCTTCGCAAAAACTCTGGAGCCAACTTGATATCATCTACCAAGTACCACTCATACCAGGAAAAATTTTTGTCCATTAAAAATTCCATTATCTCTCGTCCGACTTTCATCTCGTCATAACCCCTGGGAAGGGTTAAAACAACATTAGCCGAGCTGAAGTCAGGAGAGATAAAGACTCCAGACACCTTTGGATCTTTACGAACCTCCTTTTTCCATTTAGAGGGATTAAAATCCTCTAATACCTTAGAATTAACATAACTTCGGGTATCAAGATAAGAATTCTCAACATCCCGAAAACGAGGCATGTTTGCCAGACTAAAAACTTTGTAGCGTGGAAAGGCTTTCTCCAACTTTTGAGTAAAATCTTGGAGATAAGTTAAGTCCTTTCTCATTGCCTCACCTTTATACAAAAAAGGTAGGCAAAAAATCGCCGCATCCCCTGGGGCTAATCCCTGAGAACGCAAGGAATCAACTACCTCTCCTCCTTGATTAACCACATCATCTTTTTCTAAGACTGCGTCATCAAGGAGCCCTCCTGGCACTACTTGAAAATTCATAAAACCGAAAAAACAAGTAAAAGCCAGAAAGACAAGAATACAAAAGACACACCACCTTTTTCTCTGTATAATCTGAATGTACACAGTTCTTCCTCCTTTTTGGTTTTGTCAAAGAAAGTTTGAATTTTGCTAAGTAACATTTTTAAAATAAAATGTTAACTAATAACAGTGAATTACTTTTTCTATTTTTCCTTTCCTTTATCATTGATTGTAAAAGAACAACTTCTTTTAAAAGAACCAATTTCGTTTCTTAAAATAACATAAGATATATTTATGTCAATCCTTAGTTGTAATGTGCATACACATTTGTCGTTTTTGTCAAGGTAGAATACTACCTTAGTATATGTGCATAAATCTTGCACTTTTTCTCTATAGAAAGTGCGGGGTAAATATGCCAAAGACAATTTTAAAAAAAATTAAAAGCTCAATAAACTTCTCTCTTTTATTCACAATACAAAAACCTCTCTTGTAAAAAACAGAAAAAAGCTACTTTTTAAGTGTTTTAATTAACCCAATTCCGTCTGAGTTAATTAAAGCGCTTCTCTGAGGTTCTAAAAAATAGAAGAATTAATTTTAGTTATATGAGTGTCTTTTTTATTTAGATTAAAATCAATCGCGCAGTAGCCAGATGGCATACATGAGGAGCAGTGACTCTTCAGGTTCGAGCGCCCAAAGCAAGGACGGGTAGCGCTGTCCCGGCCACAATAGCTCTGAATTGTCTGCCCAGACAATTCAGAGCTTATTTATTGCTAAAACTAGACCCACTAAGAATATCTTTCGGCTGTTTAGCCATAATTTCTTTCCAATCCAAACTCGGGTTGTCCTCCAAAAAGGATTTGACGATATAGTAACCGATAGCATATCCAGTCCAGCAAATATATTTTTCATTACCAAAGAATACTCCTCGGCGAATTTCAGGGTCGGTTGATTGTAACAAATTTATCAATTTCATTTCTGCAAAGATAACCTTTGCCTGATCTAATTTAAAGATTTTAGTCCAAGAAGCTTGATCGCCGCCGATAACTTGTTCACGAAAATGTTCGGCCAGACCTTCAAAAATTATTGAGTCTGAAAGGGTCGCACATTTTTTATTTCTTAAAAAGACAGCGTGATTAAATTCGTGCCCGACAGTTTCGCCTAAAGCTTTATCGTATTGCAGACTAGTTGGATTAATAAAAATTAAAATAGTATCCGGCCATGGAGCATAGCCAGTCGTACCCGACATTTCTTCTTTAACAAATTGGCTAAATGTTGGAAAGACAAAGATACTCGTAATTCCTTCGGGTAAAACGTCAAAGCATTTTTTAATAGCTTTCGTTACAGTTTTAATTATCTTTACTTCATCTAAAGTAAAAGTATATTGACGATTATTATCATCTGCCTTATCAAAAACGGCCTCTCGTAGATAATTATTCAAATTTTCTTTAGTGCTAAAACCGGCATAACCGCTATCCGAATCTTCAATTCCCCCAGATAAACAAGATATTAACTCAGCTTTATTACTATTGCCTGAGTCATAGTCTATACAAGGTAAATGGACATAAGCAATTATCTTGCCATTATTTTTTATTATTTCTAATTTCATAGTAGATTTCTAAATTAATAGACCTGTTGCTTAATAATATTTTATACTCAATAATACCCTGTAGATTTTGGAATTTTCAACTTATTAAGAGATGGTAATTCCAAAGTCCGCAGGAAATGGACATTGCCTTGTCTTCTAAACCCGTTCGCTCTATCAAAACCATAGAGAAAACTTAGCATATCATAAGTTGGATAACATTTGTAATAGAATAGAATAAACAATAATTTGTCTTCCATCTCTCTTAAAGAACCCTTTCTGCCTCCGCCTGGTTTACGTCTCCTTTGTTTTCTGTTTTTTTTGATAATCTTCTTGCTTTAAATCTTGCCAAGTTTGAGCAAAGGATGGCAACAGATTTAAAAATTCTTGTGGAGTAAGCCCGATTAAGGCTAATGTTAAACGTTTATTCTTTAATATTTTATTGATATTCATCATAATAATTAAAAATTTATTTTTAAAAACATGTATAATCAAAAAACGAAAGGAGGTATAGCGATGTTTGTTTATATCGGCGGTGTTCCCGGCGTTGGCAAAACGACGTTGGTAGTAGAAACAGAAAAACTTGCACGAAAGCGTGAGGTCAGAATGGAGACAATAAAGGGAGTTCCGATACTTTGTGAACTGGCCGGCGTGACTACTGTTGCAGAACTGCGAGCCTTACCCGAAAGCGTGCGCCGAGCATTGCGCCCGGAGATGAATCGGCGACTCTACGAACTTGATTGTAGAGATCCTGAAACTATTCGACTCGCTGACGGACATTTCGTATATTTTGATATCGAAGGAAAGGAATACGGAATTCGTCAAATACAGCCGTGGGATAAGGAACAGATGCTCGCGATAGTTGTTGTCATCGCAAATCCTTATACCATCTTGCATCGCCGTCTTAAAGACACAGGCGATCGGCAAGACCGCAAACGCAACATTGATTTTCTGATTCAAGAACAAAAAATGGAAGTTGATGTTGCTGTCTCTCAAGCTATGGAGCTCGGCATACCTTTCTGCTTCGTGGGTAATTAAGGTCACGAGAATCCAACGACCTCGGAAATGCTTTTCTCTTTCTGTATCCACCAATCACTGTTACTGTGCCGTAAAATACTGCACGCCTAGGGGTGTTGGCAAGCTATACGTTCAATTTCGACCCACCGTACGGGAAGAACAGCACGGTGGATTTTTATTTGAATACGCAGTTTTCTTCCGCGATATCGTTGGCCTTTTTGTAATCTTCCCAGAGACCAAGGTATGCTCTGGCAATCCTTGGCCGATTTGACAGGTCAAGCTCATGGAGATACCGATCTATTGTTTCCGGTTCACCCTCAAATTCAACAAAAAAACCGAAGGGAAGCTTGTCAAAAGAAATGGTAATATTATTCTTAAAAACATTTTTTCGTTTCTTTTCAAAAATAATTTCTTTGCTAAAACCTAAAGATTTCAGTATTTCCCTTAAAGTATCAATATTTTCTCCTTCTTTCATTTTTACCTCCATTTCTTTACGCTCAAAAAATTGAGCGTTCTCTTTTGTTTTTCTTTTCACAGTTAAAATAATCTCTTTTTTTTCTTCTTCCACATATTTTATTCTCGGAAAAATGCCGTCCTTGATGTTTGAGAAATCTTCTTTGAAATAACCGTAGGTTCTTTCCAATTGAAAATCGTTAAAATCCCTGACAAGGTCATTAAATTCTTTCGGCATTAATTCGATTTTAACTTCTATTTCTTTTTTCATGTTTTTCTTCTTTTTCGTGGTCATAATATGTTGGATATTTTGAGGACATTGGAAATTTGTATTTTGTCGGATCTTTCACGCCCGCCTCCTTATATCCCTTTCGCCGGTCCCAACAAGTGGGGCAATCGCCGCATTCAATATCAAATGATTTAACACAGGTTCTTGCTTTGTGTAAGGGCACCCCGTTTTCATAAGCCCATTTTATAAAGACATCTTTATCAAAAGAATTTCCTAACTCCGTTTCTATTGGCAATGATATAAACTGCCAAGACCAATCGTTTAGTATTTGGCAAAATAATATGTTCATCAACCTAACCCAAGTTTGAGAACAATGGTAGGAAAAATCTGAGTTCATATTAGAGGCGAAAACCGTTTTCACTTCAACTCCTATCGCTTTTAAGGAATAACCATATTCCATTCCAGTCAAAAATGCTATTGATCCTCTTGCTGGATAAGATATGTTGTGATTTAATGGAATATCGTCCATCATTCTTTTTGTTTTTCTTAATAAATCCTTGTACTCTGCCCCCGGCGTCATAACGGTTATTTCTTTGTAATTGTGGTAAAGTTTTAGAAATTTTCTTTTATAAAATTGGTTGAAATAATCTACTGCTTTCTTTTCATATTTGTAGTTTGACTGGCCTCGATTTATGAAAAATGGATATACATTTAAACAGAATTCTTTTAACAGTATTCCTATATTGGCGACAGAATCCTGACCACCAGACAAACAAGCAACGACGCTTTCGCCCTTTTTAGGCATTTTAAAGTACTACTTGTTTGATTTCAAATATGCCACATCCCGCCAATTTTGTAAATCTTTCGGGGTAATGTGCATACAACTGTATTAGTTCAGCTCATTTTGGACAACTTTAAATTAAGCGAAGCTTAGAAAATTTGCCTTCGGCAAATTGTTGAAAGTTGAAAGTTTAAAGCTGAAAGAAATAAAACATGGATAAAAAATGGGTCAGGTTTGAAAAAAATTATATCATAAAATTCAGAGTTGATACCAATTTTTGTAACGTTTTGTGTTATACCAAACCAGCCTTTCATTATTTTTTATTAAATTTATCTACTTTTTAGTTGTTTTTGGAGTCCAATCTATCTGAACTTATTCACTGTGCCAATTTACGACAGAAACAGGCATAAACTTTGCAAACATAATTCAAGAAAAGAGGAAAAGACTGTTGCGAGGAGTTTTGCATGGAAAGACTGACTATTGACAAGGTCTTTGACCAAATTAAGATGAATATATGAATAAACCTAAACTAGAAATCAAACTATCATTTATTATTGGTTTAAAAGAAATTACCTTAAACGAAATTAGCCAATACCCAAATCTTCATGTTACTAAAAAAGAAGAGGATTTTGTTTACTTGGATTTTATACAGGATTTTTCTCAACTCGAATGCCTTCGAAGTGTCTTATTGGTGTCTATTACATCGCAGGACTTTATATATCATCCGCTTTACATTTCAAATCACAAGTCAATAGTAGGAAATCTTGTTGCCATGATTATTAAAGGGAAGAAAAATAAATTCAAGACCTTTAAAATAATTTGTGCCGGCTCAGATTCTCCAGAAGTGCGTAGTATTGCTGAATATATACAAGAAACATACCGACTTACTGAAGAAGAAGATGCTGATATAAAAATACATATCATTAAAAATGATAATGCTTGGGAAGTAGGAGTTCAAATAATGCCAAGACCGTTATCAATTAGAGATTATAAAGTAAGCAACATAGGTGGTGCGATGAATCCAACAATTGCATATGCTGTAAATTCTTTATGTAAATTAGAGAACGCTGACTCTTACCTAAACATTTTTTCCGGAAGTGCTACATTGCTCATTGAGGCAGGTCTTTGTTATCCAAATCTAAAACGATTGGTCGGGTTTGATAATGATAAAGAAATGCTTTCTTTGGCTATACAAAATATTAGAGAAGCAGGATTAATAAAAAGGATAAAGCTGAAAGAAAAAAATATTTTTAATAAACCAAATTTAGGTAAATTTGATGTAATTACATCTGATCTGCCATTTGGTATGTTGGTCTCAAAATACGAAGATATAGAAAATCTATATCGTTGCTTCATTGAGTACTGTCAAGAAATATTAAATTATGGTGGTACACTTGTTATATATACAAGCCAGCACGAAATATTAAAAAAAATTATTTTAAAATCAGAATTTAAGGTTGTTAAGAAGTTGAAGCTAAAATTTGCGACCTCAACTAATACATACCTTTACCCTAAGATTTTCGTTTGCAAATTTAAAAAGAATGGTACAAAGTCGTTTTGAATCGTTATATGTGTATTAGTCTAAGCTCATTAAATTAAGCAAAGGCTAGATTATTTGCCTTCGGCAAATTGTTGAAAGTTGAAAGTAATAGATAAATAATGTCCAATGACCAAATCCTAATGACAAATGAAATATAGTTGAAACGCAAAACTCAAAGTTCAAAACGCAAAACCAAAAATTAAATGAAATCCAAAATCCAAAGCTCAAATGTCAAATGAATGTCAAATGACTAAATAATAAATAATAAATAAAAAGTAAGAAGTAAAAAGTTTTAAGTTTTAAGATTTAAGTTGTAGCTTTGAACTTTTAGCTTTTAGTTTTGAGCTTTCAGCTTTGTCATTTGGATTTTATTGTATGAAAAGTGTTAGCACTCTTGACATTAGAGTGCTAATAGTGATAAAATGTTTTTAAAAGAAAAATATAAGTTAACCGGATATTTTTATGACCGGAGAAAGAAAAAAGAAAGTATTAAATGCTATTATCAGAGAGCATATATATACTAAATCTCCGGTGGGATCTGGTGCTATTTCCGAAAAGTATAATTTGGATGTTTCCTCAGCAACCATTCGTAATGTAATGGGGCAACTGGAAGAGGATGGTTATATCACCCAGCCTTACACTTCAGCTGGCAGAGTTCCTACAGTTAAAGCTTATAAAGAATATGTTTATAAGCTCTCCCAGTCTAGTGGAGAAGAGTTTGGAAAACAATTAAAACAAAAAGAAAGGCGATTTATTGATGAAGCATTTAATGCTGATAAAGATAAAGAATTAATATATAAGGATGCAGCTAAGGCAATGGCAGAGATATCAGATGCAGCGATATTTTGGGCTTTTCATCAATATAATATGTATTATACTGGAATTTCAAATTTAATTAGTCAGCCAGAATTTTCCCAAAGAGAATTGATTTATGATATTTCTTCTATTATTGATAGAATGGATGAAATAGTTAATGAGAATTTTGAGAATTTTTCGGATAGCCCGCAGATTTTAATAGGTGAAGACAATCCGTTTGGAATTTTTTGCGGAACGATTATTACTAAATATAAAATCAGGAATAGACAGGGGTTGCTTGGAATATTGGCCCCCCTAAGAATGGATTATAAAAAAAATTACGCTTTGATAAATTATGTTTTAAAGCACATAACACGCAAGCCAATTTCCAAAAATAAGCATAAAAATAAATAGTTTGCGCGTTGTGTAGTTAATAAGTTATGCCTAAAGAAGAAAGAAAAAATCATGAAAATGATAATCAGGATACTAATAAGCATAAATCAAAAACAAAAACCAAAAATAAACAAGAATTAAAAGAAAAAATTAATAAACTGAAACAGGAAAATGAAGAGCTGGATGCCAAATGTAGGAGAGCTTTGGTTGATTATCAAAATTTGCAAGATAGGCATGGCAAAGAAAGAGGGGAGTTTGTAAGACATGCTAATGAAAATTTATTGCGCGATATTTTACCTATTTTTGATAATTTAAAAATATCCTTACAACATGTCAGTCGTGAAGAACAAGATAGTGCTTGGGTTAAGGGAGTTGAGTACGTGGTTAAGAATTTTCGAGAAGTATTAGAGGAAAAGGGAATTAAAGAAATAAAGGTTGAAGGTGAAAATTTTGATCATAATATCATGGATGCTATTGAAGGAAAGGGTGATAAGGTGAAAAAAGAAGTAAAGCCAGGATATACGCTGAATGGTAGGGTTATTATTCCGGCTAAAGTAATAGTGGAAGAAAACAAAAGTGGAAAAAATAAGGAGACCGAAGAAATTGAAAAAAAGAAAATTGATTCTTAGTTTACAATTATTAATTTATAAAATAAATATAAGTTCTGTTTATCTCTCTATGCCGAATAAATAGAACAAATCAAACTTTATGGCAAATATAACCAGAAGAAATCCTTTTTTGGAGCCGTTTGAGGATATAGATAGATTTTTTTCTGATACTTTTCCGGCATTAAAAAATTTAAGAGAAAGAGGGCATAGTTTCATGCCTGCTGTGGATATGTATGAAGACAAGGATAATGTTATAGTGGAAGCTCAATTGGCTGGCATTAATCCTAAGAATGTAGATGCTTCTATTGAAAATGATGTATTAACCATTAAGGGAAAAGCTGAAAAAAAGAATGAAATTGATGATAAGGATTATTATAAAAAAGAGATTGTTAGGGGTGGTTTTTATAGAAATATTCCTATGCCTACCTCTGTGGATGGTGACCATGCCAAAGCTGAATATGAGGAAGGAGTGCTAAAAATCATTGTCCCTAAAGTAGAAGAGAAAAGATCCAGCAAGATTGATATTGAGGATAAGAGCAAGAAATAAGATATATTTAGGGGTGGTGGCCTGTTGGCGCTGAATTTGCCTAAGGATGCCGCCCTGATTAAGGTGAAAATTGGAAATTGAAAATTGGAAATCAGTGATAGTCAATTTCTAATTTCTAATTTTATTTATTTAAGAACGTAATTTATAGATGATAGGCATTTAAACAGTAAAAAAGGAGGTTTTTGTCTATTATCTATCTTAATAATTTATGGGAAAAATATTAGGTATTGATTTGGGAACAACCAATAGCGCTATGGCTGTTATAGAAGGAGGCCAACCTAAGGTTTTGGAAAATGCCGAAGGCAACCGAACCACCCCTTCTATTGTAGCTATTTCTAAAAACGGAGAAAGGTTAGTGGGACAGACCGCTAAACGGCAATCTGTTACCAATCCGGAAAATACTGTTTATGCTATAAAAAGATTGATTGGTAGAAAATTTGAAGAAGACGAAGTTCAAAGAGATGTAAAAAATTCTCCTTATGAGATTTTTAAATCAGGTGACGGAGTTAAGATAAAGATGGGAGATAAAGAGGAGAATAAAGAGTATTCACCTGAAGAGATTTCGGCTATGATTTTAACTAAATTAAAAAATGACGCTAAAGCCAAAGCTGGAGAAGAAATAACTGAAGCGGTAATTACTGTTCCGGCTTATTTCAATGATAACCAAAGACAAGCTACTAAAGACGCAGGAAAAATTGCTGGTTTAGAGGTTAAGCGTATTATTAATGAGCCTACCGCAGCTGCTTTAGCTTACGGCTTTGACAAAAAGAAGGGGCAACAGATAGCGGTTTATGATTTTGGTGGTGGCACTTTTGATGTTTCTATTCTGGAGGCATCAGAAGATACCGTAGAGGTTAAATCCACTACTGGCGACACCCACTTGGGAGGTGAAGATTTGGATCAAAAGGTTATAGAATGGGTTCTTGAAGAGTTTAAAAAAGAGTCTGGTATTGATTTATCTAAAGATAAGTTGTCGTTGCAAAGAGTAAAAGACGCTGCTGAAAAAGCAAAGATTGAACTATCAACTGTACAAGAAACAGAAATCAACCAGCCGTTTATTACTTCTGATCAAGAGGGTCCTAAGCATTTAAATTTAAAATTAACCAGACCCAAGTTAGAAGAATTGGTTGGAGACCTTATTGATAAAACCACAAATCCCTGCAAGGAGGCTATGACCCAGGCTGGAGTGGAAGCCAAAGATATCCAAGAAGTTATTTTGGTTGGTGGTCAAACCAGGATGCCTTTGGTTCAAAAAAAGGTAAAAGAGATTTTTAACAAAGATCCTAATATGGGGGTTAACCCGGATGAAGTAGTAGCCACTGGAGCGGCTGTCCAGGCTGGTGTTATGCAAGGAGATGTAAAGGATGTTTTATTATTGGATGTTGCACCGCTAACACTGGGAATTGAAACTTTGGGAGGCGTAGCCACTCCTATAATTGAACATAATTCCCGTATTCCAACTTCGGCTTCTCAAGTGTTTTCTACAGCAGCTGACAATCAAACAAGTGTAGAGATCCATATAGTTCAAGGAGAAAGATCCGTGGCTGCTGATAATAAAAGTTTGGGTAGATTTATTTTGGATGGCGTTCCTCCGGCACCAAGAGGAGTGCCCCAGATTGAGGTTACCTTTGATATTGATGCTAACGGCATTTTGAATGTTAGCGCTCAGGATAAAGGTACCAATAAGAAGCAACATATAACCATTACTGGTTCCTCCAGTTTATCAGAGGAAGACATTGAGAAGATGAGAAAAGACGCTGAAAAGCATACTGAAGAGGATAAGAAAAAGAAAGAAGCAGTGGAAACTAAAAATCAAGCTGAGTCAGTTGTTATTCAAACTGAGAAATTAATAAAAGAATCCGGAGATAAGATGAGTGAGGAAGATAAAAAGCAATTGCAAGAAAAATTGGATACCCTAAAGCAAGCTAAAGATTCTGATGACTTGGAAGACATCAAAAAGAAATTGGAAGATCTAAATCAAATAGCTCAAAATGTTGGTCAAAAAATGTATCAGCAACAAAGCGAGCAAGCTAGCCAAGAGAAAAAAGAGCAAACAGAACAATCCGGAGAAGCCCAAGGTCAAGGACCGGCAGAAGGTGAGTATAAAGAAGAAAATAATCAAAACCAAGAAAACCAACAAGACCAACAAGACCAACAAGATCAACAAGACCAACAAGACCAACAAGACCAAGAAGGTGAAGACAAGGGTGATCAAGGGCAAAATAAACAATAATAAATGTGGTAATAAAATGGATAATGGGTAATGCGAGTTATTGTGTTACCCATTTACCTGTTATAAAAAATATTTTATGTCAGATCAAAATCAACAAAAGCCAAATTCTGGGCAAGCAAGTGGAAAAAAGGAAATTCGCATTTCTGATAATTTGCCAGGCGGAGAATATGCCAATGCTATGCAGATAAATAACAACAAGGAAGAATTCCATTTGAACTTCTTGAATATTATGGGTTTAAGTGGTAAAGTAAGCGGTAAAATTATAACCAATCCTTCTCATTTCAAAAGGATGATCGCTGCTATGCAGGAGAATTTGGAAAAATACGAATCCCAATATGGCAAAATAGAAGAAGCCGAGAGTCTGGTAAATAAAGAAATAGGATTTAAGCAGTAGTGAGTAATCGGTAAGGGGGAAGTTATTTTTGTTAACTGCTTATCGGTTGCTATTTATTTTTATGAGTAAAGATTATTACAATATACTTGGTGTAGATAAGAATGCTAATAAAGAAGATGTTAAAAAGGCATTCAAGAAATTAGCCCACAAATATCATCCTGATAAAGAATATGGGGACGAAGCTAAATTTAAGGAGATAAATGAGGCATACAATGTTTTAGGAGACGATAATAAAAGGAAACAGTATGATCAATTTGGAGCCACTTTTAATCAGCAACAACAGGCTGGTCAGGCCGGTCAGGGTGGTCAGGGTTTTGGCGGTTTTGGTGGCTTTCAAGGAGCTCAGGGTATGCATTTTGATATGGATGATTTAGGAGATATTTTTGGAGATTTTTTCGGTTTTGGCGGGAATAAACGAGGATCTCGGAGTAGAAGCAATCAAAGAGGCGAGGATATTGAAGCTGTTTTGGATGTTGAATTCAATGAAGCGGTATTTGGAGCAGAGAAAGATATACAATTAAAGAAAAAAGTTGTTTGTGAAAAGTGTAATGGCAATGGAGCCGAGCCTGGAACAAAAATAGAAACTTGTAAAACTTGCCGAGGTACAGGTAAGATTAAAAAGATGCAAAGAACTATATTCGGGCAAATGCAAATGGAATCCCTATGCCCAGAATGCGGAGGAGAAGGTAAAACTTTTGCTCAAAAATGTAGCCAATGCCACGGAGCCGGGATTTATGAAAAACCGACTTCTCTTAAAATAAAGATACCAGCAGGCATCAATACTGGAGAGACCATCCGTTTAACTGGTCAAGGACAAGCAGGGGAACGTGGCGGTCCAGCTGGAGATTTTTATATTCAAGTAAGAGTTAAGCCTCATTCTAAATTTGAACGCCAGGATTATGATATACATTCTCAAGTTGAAATTAGCTTTACTCAAGCCACTTTGAGTTATAAAATTGATGTTGATACAGTGCATGACAAGGTAAAATTAAAAATTCCAGAAGGTACTCAATCAGGAACAGTTTTCAAGTTAAAAGACAAAGGGGTTCCTCATTTAGAGGGAAGAGGCTATGGCGATCACTTGGTTAAAGTCAAGATTAAAACCCCTAAAAATTTAAACAAAGAACAAAAAAAGACACTTAGACAACTTAATATTTAATACCTTAGGAGGTGGTAATAAAATAATAAACAATCACTATGAAATTATTTGGCAAACTTCATATGTTGGTTTTATTTATTTTTCTGTGTTTAATAATAGGCGCGGGATTTTTTATTTATAAGGATATTTATGTGAATTTTTCCAAGCAAGCATCTTTCCGGGAGATGCAATTGGATGAACAAGAAGCTACTATTAGGGCGATAAAATCAAATATTCCGGCAGTGGTAAATATTACTGTATATACAAACGAAGAAGTAGCGAATATTAATGCCGTAACCGGAGAAAAAACCATGGAGAAAAGAAGAGTTGAAAAGGGAGCCGGAACCGGTTTTATTATTACCCCTAAAGGATATATTGTGACCAATAAACATGTTGTTTCAACCAGTGATCCTGAAAATACTCAATATCGGATTATTTTAAATTCAGGTAAAAAATATTATGCCCAATTGATTGATAAAGATCCTATTAATGATTTAGCGGTATTAAAGATATTTGACAAGGACCTGCCTTCGGTAAAACTAGGCAGTAGCCAATATTTACAGGTTGGCACTTCAGTGATTGCTATTGGTAATGCTTTAGGAGAATATCAAAATACTGTCACTAAAGGCATTATTAGCGGTTTGGAAAGGAGTTTAACAGCTAGTGATCATAAGGGTGGTGTAAAATATTTAAGTAATACCATTCAGACCGATGCCGAGATTAATCTGGGCAACTCTGGCGGACCTTTGTTAAATCTTAAAGGTGAAGTTGTGGGTGTTAATGTAGCGGTTGATCAAAACGGCACTAGCCTGGGATTTGCCATACCCATAAATGATGTAAAGCCTGTCATTAATAGTATTAAAAAGCACGGAATTATTATTAGACCTCAGTTAGGGGTTAGATATGTGATGTTAACCCCTCAAATCGCGGAAGAGAGAGGGGTGGAACGTAATTGGGGAGCCTTCATTGTTAAAGGTGATAAGGGAGAGGAAGCTATTGTGCCAGGATCTGCAGGAGATAAAGCCGGCTTGGAAACCGGAGATGTTATTTTTGAGATTAACGCTATTAAAATAAAAGATGAGAACAATCTTCGCTGTGTTATTCAAAGATACAAACCTGGTGATAAAATAGGAATGAAAATTCAAAGAGGGTCTAAAATTTTTATTAGAGAAGTAGAGTTGGGAAGGTTTTAAATATAAAATACTTAAATCCTAATGACAAAATCCTAATGTCATACAATAAAATCCTAATGACAAAATCCTAATGTCAAATGAAGGTCAAATGACT
>JAGXOH010000110.1 GCA_023659985.1 Candidatus Falkowbacteria bacterium LH_S3
ATCCATTCCTTATGACAATCAGTTGGCTGAAAAAATGAACACTGAAAATGTTTATATGAAATATCCTTATGAAGTTTTATATGAAAATAAAGGAGTTTGCGGAGGGAAATCATTTTTAGCAGTGTTGTTATTTGATAGACTTGGTTACGGCACATCTTTGTTTGAATTTAAAGAGGATAATCATTTAGCTGCGGGAATAAAATGTGATAAACAATATTCTAACTATAACTCTGGCTATTGTTACGCAGAATCTACGCAAGAATATCCCATAGGCATAATCCCAGAAAACAACCCCACTCGTTCCCAGGAGGCAGAGATTTCTGAGATCAAAGATACGAATTCTATCTATACTCAATCTTTAAATTCGCTTGCCACAGCCACTGTTCGCAGACAAACACAAGGTGATATTTATACCGGTATAGAGAATAATATAAAGCAATTAAATACTATTAAGTCTTTAAAAAAAGAAATAAGCAAACAAAAAAAACAATTAAGCATAAAACAGGAAAATTTAAATTTATTGCAAAATGAACTAAAAAAAATAAAAGATAAATTGCAAGTTTATAAAGAAAATAATGAATATGGAAAATATAATAATCTACTGGCTTCTTATAACAGCAAAGTAGCTGGAAATAAAAATCAAGTAGAGGCGTATAATAGTTTAGTTAGAGAATATAATTCAAATACTAAGAATTACAACAAATTGCTTAACGACTTATATTAACGTTAAAAATTAGCCGTATTGTTTAAAATGCGCATTTCGTGATAAACTAAAATGAATAAAATATTTTAATAATAAAACATGCGCATAGAAAAAAATTTACCCCAATTCAAAAATCAAAGATCCTTAATAGTTGTCAGTGGTCGTCAAGAAGCGATTCTTTATTTGGTTGAAAACGGAAAAATCTGGGAAAAACAAAAAATACAAGTGGAAGATCCTGGCTATACTGACAAAGAAGGATTTTTTAAAACATCCACTAAATCAGAAGGAACCATGAAAGCTGGGTCGATTTATAAAGAAAAGATTTCTAATCATTTAACTAAGAAATTTTTGAATAAATTTCAAGAAGAAGTAAAAAATATAATTGTTAAAAGCAAAGTAAAAGGAATTTATCTTTTTTGCCCAGACTATA
>JAGXOH010000111.1 GCA_023659985.1 Candidatus Falkowbacteria bacterium LH_S3
TGTATAATTAAATGTGAAGTGCAACACGCATAATATGATATAATGGCAAAGCCAATTATATTAATAAATCTATATTATGAGCTATCAGCACATCACATTTTCCAATAGGCTGGAAATCTCCATCCTACTGAAGAAAGGTTATTTTCATAGGGAAATTGCTAGAGTCCTAAAAAAGAACCACTCTTCAGTCAGCAGGGAGATAAAGAATAATAGCGTTAACGGGGTATATGATCCTGTAAAAGCGCAAGCTAAATCTAAACGCAAAAGGTCGAAGTCTAAATATCAGTGCATGAAAATTGTTAAATGTTCTGAACTAACTAACTATATTGAAATTAATCTACGGGACAATCATTGGACCCCGGAAGAAATTGCCGGGCGGTGGAATAGTAAAAATTATCTGGATGAAAACGGCAAGAAGATAATCATTAGCGCGCCTACTATCTATAAATACCTCTATAGTAATCGGGGTCAGCATCTATGCAAATATCTCTGTTCTAAACGTTATGTAAAACGTAGGAGAAAAGAGGGAAGAAAGACTAAAAGGCAGTTAATACCGAATAGAACTTTGATTGAGGAGCGTCCTAACGTTGTGGATAAGCGGATAAAATTCGGGCATTGGGAAGGAGACACTTTAGGTAAAATTAGAACTGATAGCGAGGTTATTGTCGGTCTTTCTGAGAGAATGTCCAGGTTTATTCTAATTGATAAAGTATCTATGCTTAAACATTCTATGGATGGATTTAAAATGTTGTTAAATCCACATTATAATACATTTAAATCGTTAACTCTGGATAATGGCGTAGAGAATATTAGATACGAGGAATTAAATGTCGATACCTACTTCTGTCACCCATATTCATCATGGGAAAAGGGAGGGATTGAAAACTTATTTAAACGTTTACGGCGTTTTATTCCCAAGAAAGCAAGTCTGAAAGGATACACACGAAAACAGATTATTGGCTTTGCTGAGATAATGAATAATACTCCTAGAAAATGCTTAGACTGGAAAACACCTGCAGAGGTTTTTAAAGAGCAGTGTATTAAAAATAATATTAAAGTTAATTTAAATATTTATTCTAGGGTGTTGCACTTGACTATTTAATGTAGG
>JAGXOH010000112.1 GCA_023659985.1 Candidatus Falkowbacteria bacterium LH_S3
CATTTAGTCATTTGAAATTCATTTGACATTTGAGCTTTGTCATTTGGATTTTATTGTATGACATTAGGATTTTGTCATTTGGATTTTATTAAGTAGAAGTTTTAAGTTTTAAGTTGTAGTTTTTAGTTTTTAGTTTTGAGTTTTTAGCTTTTAATTTTAAGTTGTAGTTTTTAGTTTTTAGCTTTTAGCTTTAAGCTTTGACATTTGTCATTTAGTCATTTGAAATTCATTTGACATTTGAGCTTTGGATTTTGGATTTTTCAGTATATTATGTTTCATCGTATTTTAAAATTCGCATTAGTTTCTATCTTGGCCCTTTCCGTGTGCTCTGTTGTGCATGCTGCCTGGGATGCTCCATCTGCCAATCCTCCAGACGATAATACCTATAAGCCCATAAACCAGGGAGAGACCATGCAAGTTAAGAATGGAACCTTTTGGTTGGGTGGAGATAATTATACCGTCAATCCCGGGGATTGGAGCTTTTTGGTGGAAAAAGGCAGGGTTGGCATCGGCACCACCAATCCTGGGGCAGAGTTAGACTTAGTTAATACTACGAGCACTCAACCTATCTTTACAGCTTCTGATGATACAGGGGCAGAGTTGCTGAGGATACAGAATAATGGCAATGTCGGCATCAGCAGTTCCACTCCAAATTATGATTTAACCGTTAACGGTTATGGTTATTTTGCCCAGCCCGTGGTAGTCGGCACTCCTACTAAGGATACCCATGCCACTACTAAAAGTTATGTCGATTCCACTCTTACCACGGAAGTGGGATCCTCCACTTTTTGGACTTTAAATGGAATCGATCTGTATCCTGCCAGCACCACTTACGACGTCGGCATCGGCACTAGTACTCCTTCTTATAAATTGGAGGTGGCCGGGGATATTAATTTAACTGGCACCTTGTATCAAAATGGCTCTGAAATGCAAACCGGATATTGGGAACAAAGCGGTTCTAATATTTATTACAATACCGGCAATGTCGGCATTGGCACGACCTCTCCTGCTTACGCTCTGGATGTAGCAGGCAACGGCCAATTCTCCCAACCCGTAACTGTCGGTACTCCTATAGCAGATACCCATGCCA
>JAGXOH010000113.1 GCA_023659985.1 Candidatus Falkowbacteria bacterium LH_S3
CAGATTCTTCCGATGAAGAAGAGGTGGATACATCTTCAGTGGAAGATTTAAAAATTTAAGCAAAAAACATCAAAAATACTGTACAAAAGGCTGCGCTCTTAGGGCGCGGTCTTTTGTTTTTATTTTATTTTCCCAATTAGCTAAATTGTGATATAATTAATTTTAATCATAATTTATAATTAACCTTTTAAAAGTATGTCCTTGTATAGAAAAATTTTTAAAAAATCTTTATTCATAACCTGGAACAATAAATATCTTTGGTTCTTTGGTCTATTCGCAGCTGTGTTGGGAGCAATAGGAAAATATGAAGTCTCTTTAAACAAAATTAGCGGAGACTTACAAGAAGGATTATTGCCTTGGTTCTCCTCTCTATGGAATAGTGAAATTTTTGCAAGCATAAGTTGGTCTAGTACTGTTGAAACATTCCAAGCCAATCCAGTATCTTTTTTTATTATTATCGGTTTGTTTTTGATTCTTCTGATATTGGCGGTGTTTTTTATTTGGCTAACTATAATTTCGCAAGTAGGTTTAATCAATAATTCAGCCGAAGCTTTTAAAACAAATAAGAAAAGAACAAAATCAGGTATTAAAGAAGGAGTTTTAGCTGGAGTTAAAAATTTTTGGCCTGCCTTGGGTCTTAATGTTATTATCAAAACTTTGGTTTATATCCTTTTTGCTTTATTAGCCCTTTCCTTTATCGCTGTAACAACAGGAGTTAACTCTCAGTTAGTAGGAGTAACTTACGTGATTTTATTTATAGTTTTTATTCCTTTGGCATTAATTTTATCTTTATTATTAAAATATGCTGTTTGCTTTCTTGTGATAAAACAAGAAAAGTTTCTAAAATCCTTAGAAAAGAGCTGGCATCTTTTTATAAACAATTGGCTTGTTAGTATTGAGATGGCGGCTATATTGTTTGTCTTCCAATTCTTATTAACAGGAGCATTGATTTTAATTATGTTAACTTTTTCTATACCCTTTGTTTTATTAGCTTTGTTAACAGCCAATTTTTTTGTCTCCGCTTTTTCCCTTGTTATCAATTTTAGCTTGTTATTAGGTATTATATTAATGTTTTTTTTCGGAGC
>JAGXOH010000114.1 GCA_023659985.1 Candidatus Falkowbacteria bacterium LH_S3
CTGGTATTTTCCATATTTCAAACAAAAATTCTTCAAGTGTGAAAGATTTGTCGTCCCAGGAGAACGTCAAAAGCATTGGTAGGGGTCTAAACGGTAAAGTGCTGTCAGCTATTGATAAAAATATTGATAAAAACACAAAGAAAGATAACCACAATAAGCTAAAAGATGAAGGTAGCAGAGAAAAAACTTCGTCAAGAGCTTCTGATAGTCAGGAGAGCTCTGTTTCTCCTAAGAAAACTCCAAAGGTTGCTGGCATAGAACATTCTACCTCTAGTTCAAAAAAAGATAATTCCCAAAAAGAAAGATCTTCAAAGCCTATAACCACTGACCAAGAAGGCAGATCTGGCAAAGATCAATTTAGCAAGCCTGGCGTGGCTTATGTAATTGACGGAGATACTATAATCTTAGAAGACAGTAGAAAGGTTCGCTATATAGGCATAGACACACCTGAATTGAAAAAAGAGGGAAGTGATGATGATGAATATTTAGCTTGGCAGGCAAGATTGCGGAATATGGAACTTTTGAAACAAGGTAATTTAGCCTTAGTTCCAGATCCTAATAAAAACAAAGATAAATACGGACGGCTATTACGCTATGTTTATATAGACGGCAAATTTGTAAATAAGATTTTAGCCCGTGAAGGCATGGCTGAGATATTTTTCTGTAAGGATTATTGGGAAAATTGCAATAAAGCACAAGACAAGCATAGGAAAAAACAAATAATAAACGCTAATAAACTTGCAAAAAAACAAGATTTAGGCATATTTTCTTCAAGAAAACAAAAGGAAAAAGCAGATAAAAGCGGACAAGAAAAAGAAGAAGACGATAATAAAGAAGAAGAAGGTAATAAAGAAGAAGAGAGTAATAAGAAATTCCAAAAAGAGAACAAGCAGATCAGGAAAGATCAACAAGAACAAAAGTGGATTTCTAAAAACAATAATCAATCTCCGCCTTGGCATGTAATTGCCGGAGGCGGATCAAGTACCCATAATCAACAAAAGGAAGAACAAGACAAAAACAGAGAAAAACAAGAAGAGA
>JAGXOH010000115.1 GCA_023659985.1 Candidatus Falkowbacteria bacterium LH_S3
TTGTGATATTGAGTGGGCTTTTGAGGGCAGAAAATTTTATATAGTACAATCTCGCCTTATTACGACATTAATAAATCAACAATCAGAAAAATTAAATCCTACAAAAATAGGTCGAGAGCATTTAATTTATAAATTTTTCTATGAGTCACAAGGGTATAATCTTTTTTTAGATGATTTGATCTCGTCCTCGTATATCTCTTGGCCGATGGTGGAGTTAAGGATTGGTGATTGGAAAAGAATTTATGTACCAGAGAAAACTATTAAAGAAAATCACTTAAAAGGCCTTTCTTTCACAAAAAAGGAGATAAAGAATAAATTAGAAAATATTCAGCAGATCATAAAAGAACTTCGAGGTATTTCATTCAAACCTGTATCAAGAGAAATAATTATTGAAACACTTGAAAAATTAAAAAAAATTTTAGGGCATTACAATTATTTTGATATTTTATACAGCGAGGGAATTTATGAAAAAGACGCGAATGATCAGCGTGTTGTTGTAATTGAGCAATCAAAAAATGTTATCCGAGATGATTTTGATTGGATTTTTTTCAGAGAGAACGGATTACTTGAAAATCTTATTAAATCCATTTCTACTTTGACTAAAGTTGATGCTTGGAAAATTAGATGGTATCGAGTAGGTGAGGTTAAGGAGCTTATTGATAAAGATAAAAAAATTTCACTTACTGAAATAGAACTAAGAAAGAAATCCTGTGTATTTAATAGGGATAATTTTGGTAAGATTTCTTTTTTATCTGGCAGTGAGGCAGAATCATTCATCAAAAAATTTGAAAAAGAATTAGAAAAACAAGATAGTGCTACCTTAAGAGGGATAGTTGCGCACGGTAAAGGACAAAAAGTCAAAGGGAAAGTCAATATTATTCATCGTGATTATTCAAATCATCAAAAATTAGTTGATGACATGGGAAATATGGAAGAAGGCACAATTTTAGTGACCACTATAACTGACCCCGAGTTTATGCCCGCACTCAAAAAAGCGAGCGCGGTTGTTAC
>JAGXOH010000116.1 GCA_023659985.1 Candidatus Falkowbacteria bacterium LH_S3
GAGATTTTGGAATTCTCTGGTAAATGTTTCGTATGAACGCTTATCAATAGAAATTGGCGCCGTGAAGGAAACGATCTTGCCTGACACTACCTTGATGTCTCTACATCGATGTCCTGCATCGATGTCCCAATAGTATTTACGCCGTCGGAAGCCGTGCATACAAGTCGATATAGACCACTTTGTCCGGGCGTAATTAGATTTACACCTATTTCGCCAGTTGAGTTGCTGGCAATGCTCTTACTTCCTGTCTTAGAGCTGATGACATTTCCAGCCAAGTCCTTGACCTGCACTGTTGCCGAAAAATCTACAGCGCCACCCGATGTGTTTTCGATTTCCGTTGTGGTAATTATGGGCTTGGATATCGAATAGTCCCTTTTGTCCGGAGTGAAATTCTGGACAAACCCCTGGTTTGGTGTTGTATAAGTCACCTGGATAGAAACATTTTGATATATTGTAGCTTGTTTTAAGGCTGTATCATATATCAGGGGATAAATCCGCACATCCAAGGTTTGATAACCGACCATTTCGCTATTCTTCTCAGCATATTGTACAGGGGGATAGACGCCGAGATCATTTGAACAATCAATATATTCGCCTTCGAAATCTTCTCCGGGCATCGGAGGAGGCAATTGATACGCAGGGATATTCAGATCTCCCAATGTGTTTGCATTCGTAAATGTAACATCGATGTTGTCTACTGTGGCGTTTAAGGGAATATTCATTCTGATTTGCTTCACAGGCACCACTGGTTTCGACTGTTTCTTAGACAAGTCAAAACCATCAATAGATACCACGTCGTATGTATCGATTGCCTTTGTTTGATAATTGGAACAATCTACCGTGACGACTTTCGTATTGGTTTCCAGTGTACTCGATTCTATGTGCGACGTCACATAGGTAACATCGTCCCCCTGTTTTCCATAACGACGAGAGGGCGACCTCACAGAGGACCAAGGCAATCCATCATATCCTATAATAAAATAGAAAGCTATAGAAAATAGCAGAAA
>JAGXOH010000011.1:0-14877 GCA_023659985.1 Candidatus Falkowbacteria bacterium LH_S3
GATGGAAGTTATTATGTAAATAATCTTCCCACCATATCACACGAGAACGAAATCCCAAACGTCCCCATTTTTCATTTTTTCCCATAAGCTGATAGAAGAAGACACAGAAGCCTTAGCCTATTTTGCTGACAAAGGGTAATCTCAACAACAAGGGGCTAATGAAAATGTTAATGGTTTGTTGAGATAATATTTTCCTAAAGGTTCTTCTTTTGCTATAATTACAGATAAAGATGTTCAGCGCGCAGTTCGTCCATTGAATAGTCGATCACGAAAACGTCTTACCTATTTAACACCACAACAAGTTTTTAATGACGTGTAATTCAAGTGTCAATTCAGCCTAATTATGAAAAAAGATTTTATAAACAAAGTATTTTATAAAAATGCTCAAGATATGAGTGAAATTCCTGATGAGACGGTAAATCTGATAGTTACATCACCTCCGTATTTTAATATCAAAGATTACACAAAAGATGGTTATCAGAAAAATAGTAATAGCAAAAAAAACAAAGAACAACTTGGCGATTTAGATAACTATGAACTTTTTATAAATGAGCTATTAAAAGTATGGAAAGAGTGTGAACGAATATTAAAACCAAATGGAAAGCTTGTAATCAATACACCACTAATGCCAATGAAAAAGGCGGATTATACAACACATTACAACAGGCATATTTTTGACTTAAATTCTGATATTCAACATTCAATTTTATATCAAAAAAGTACAGAAATGTTTTTATATGATGTCTATATTTGGGAAAGAATAAATTCAAGTAAAAAATTGATGTTTGGAAGTTATCCTTATCCAAGAAACTTTTATGCGCAGAATACAAGTGAATTCATAACTGTTTATGTTAAAGACGGCAAACCGATAAATAATTTATCAAAAGAAACAAAAGAAGCAAGCAAGCTCACTGAAAAAGAGTGGGTTGATTATACAAAGCAAATTTGGCGTATATCAATTCCAAGGGGAAACGATATTGCATTTGGAGACCATAGCGCAATTATGCCAGAAGAAATAATTTATAGGTGCGTAAGATTGTTTACCTATGTTGACGATATTGTTTTGGACCCTTTTGCGGGAAGTGGAACAACACTAAAAATAGCAAAAGAAGAAGAACGAGATTTTATCGGCTACGAAGTTATGGAAACTTATAAAGATGTAATTAATAAAAAGTTAAATTTTACAAAAAAATTGTTTAAGAAAAAAAATGCTGAATAAAATTGAGCAAAACAAAATATATGAAATGGATTGCTTTGAATTTTTAAATCATATTAAAAACGACTCCATTAATCTTGCAGTTATTGATCCCCCATACAATATGAGAAAAACGGATTGGGATACATTCAAGTCAGAAAAAGATTTTTTTGACTTTACTTTTGCATGGATTGATGCACTGATCCCAAAATTGAAAAAAAATGGTAGTTTATATATCTTTAATACTCCCTATAATTCTGCTTTTATACTTCAGTATTTAGTAAAAAAAGGGCTTAATTTTCAAAATTGGATAACTTGGGATAAGAGAGATGGAATGGGTGGCGCACACCGACGATTTAGTAATGGTCAAGAGACAATTGTTTTTTTCACAAAAGGCGCAAAACACACGTTTAATTATAATGATGTCCGTGTGCCATATAAATCACCAGGGAGAATTGAGCACGCAAAAAAGAAAGGAATATTGAAAAACGGAAAGCACTGGTTTCCAAATCCAAAAGGCAGATTATGTAGTGAAGTTTGGCACATAACAAGTGAGAGACATAAAAATAAAGTAAATGGGCGGGTGCAAAAAATGAAACACATAACACCAAAACCATTAGAACTTGTTGAAAGAATTATCACGGCAAGCTCAAATGAAAATGATGTGATTTTAGATTGTTTTGTCGGAATTGGTACAACGGCTATTGTCGCGAAAAAATTAAAAAGAAACTTTCTTTGCTGCGACGCAGAAAAAGCTTATGTAAAAATAGCAGGGGAAAGGTTAAGAGAAATTAAGTAGTTATGAGCACAGTTGATACAGAACAAATTTTGTCAGAAATCTTGTCTATAGACGAGAATAATCTTTTTCTGAAATACATCGTAAAACGATTGCGTGATAATAAATATCGCGGTTGGCATATTTCACAGCACAATCGATATGATTTGAGTGATGTAGAAATAATTTTGCGCAGTATACAGAAAGTTGCAGGAACTGATCTTTTTGCTATACCGTCCGGAGATTATACTCGAGATGCTTTACTCCCTGATGAATTCCAAGATTTTCAAACTATTGTAAATAATGTGAACTCAGAGATAAAAAGAGGAACAATAAATTCTCTAAAAAAGAACTTTTTTTCCGATCTGGAAGGAATGGGATTTTTAATAAAAGAAAAAATAAGACCGAGCAAAACTTCGCGACCGGTTTTATATGGCAGGCTAACAACAAATGCAGTTGAATTTATAGAGGCAAGCTCCTTAATTGAAAAGTACAAAAAATTTACTGACGGGATAGACAAATTGTTTGGTAGTAAAATTTCAGAATTGGCTGAAATGATTCATCTTAGTGATTATGTTAATGATACGTTAAGTATTTACGAATTCATGTTTATTTTTTCGGACAGCTCTAAAGATTTAGATAAAATTGAACTTCTTGATTCATATCGTAACTTGAAAAAATACGAAAAAAAGAAAATTATAGAGTTAGTTAAAAAATATGCTAGTCCAGAAAATTTTGATGGCAATAAAACGGCACAGAGAGATTTTCACAATTGGAAAAATCAATCACAACAAATTATGGGTTTGTTAAAGACAACTGTTTACTTTGAGGTAGATCAAAATAAATTCTTTCGCTTGAATGTTAGCAGCACAGGATTTTTCCAAGAGCCGACAAAACGAAATGTTATACCAAAGCGTGAATATTTCACATATCACAATGTTGAGAAAAGGGATAGGTTTGAATTACACCATATCGTTCCTATTTCGTCGGCTCGAACCAAGGAAGAAGCAAAAATGATAGATGATTACAGAAACATGATTTATATTTACCGAGAACGGCACAAGCGAATATCACAGGACGAAGATAAAAATGTTGTTTTGACTATTGATCCAAATAAAGCTATTTTTTCTGATTTTGAAAATAAAGACATCGTAAAAACAGAGAACGAGAAAGATGCACTCTATACGAAAGAGGTAATCAAGATTGAAAAGGTAGCCAGTTATAATGTAGGATTGTTGAAGTCAATTTTTGAGTTTTAAAATCAATAATAAAATCTCTGAGAGGTTATCACCGTAGCAAAGCGGAGGCAGATGGTAGGGCGAGAGCGTAAAATTTCGTTCAGGGTTATCACACGCTCCGCGCGTGTTTGATCAGGGAAAAAATGGGGATATTTCTCGGGAACGTCCCTATTTTTCTATAAAAAAAGATCTATGAATTCAAAAGTTTTTAATAGATATTACAAAAAATATAAGTAAAATCACAATAACTTATGGTAACCGAATTTCAATTTAAAGACTATCCACCAGATTCAGCTGCTCGGCTGGCAGTAACCAACGTGCCTACGGTAGATGAGAATACAAGTGTAGCGGAAATTGAAAAAGTACTCATCAAAGAAGCGGTAAATTTCAATGCGATCAATTACATTTATCTTCTTGATAAAGCCAAAAAACTCAAAGGCGTTTTTTCTGTTAAAGAGATTTTTCGTTCATCAAAAACAAAGATAGCGAAAGATCTCTCGTCCAAGAAACTTATCATTGTACACGGGTACACGGACCAAGAACAAGTGGTTCACCTTGCACTCAAAAACAATCTAAAAGCAATTCCTGTGGTTAGTAAAGACAGCCTATTTTTGGGGGTAGTTCCAGGTGATGTCATTTTGAGAACATTACACCATGAGACGACAGAAGATATATTGCGTCTTGGCGGTATAACGCATACTACATATTATGATAATATTTTTAGTCTCCCATTGATAACATCACTCAAACATCGTGTGCCATGGCTTATAGTAGGTCTTGTGGGCGGAATATTTGCTGCTGGGATTGTAGGTCAATTTGAGGAAGTTCTTTCAAGAAATCTCATTCTTGCAGCCTTTCTTCCCCTAATTGTTTATATGGCAGAAGCTGTTGGTACACAAATGGAAGCATTTATTCTCCGCGATCTTGCTGTAAATCCAAAAATACGTTTTGTAAAATATTTTGCAAAACAATCCGTCATTGTATTTATTATCGGTTTTGGAATTAGTGGGTTACTCTATGTGGTAAGTTTAATGCTCTATAATCTTCCACTGACAAGTTTTGTTTTAAGTACGGCTCTATTTTTTGCCATCTTAACTTCATTGTTTACCGGTCTTATTATACCGTTTATCTTCAGTAGACTGCGCTTTGATCCAGCAAACGCAAGCGGGCCTGTTGCCACTATTATCCAGGATGTGCTGAGTATATCAGTGTATTTTTTCATAGCTTCACTCATTTTATGAATCTTTTTATGCAGTTGGAAGATATGGAATTTTGGGCTCGAGCATTCACCACTTAACCCCATCTACTCTTCGCCCAAAACCGCAAAATTGAAATTTGAAAATTTTTAAAACAAGTTTCTTATCAGAAAACAATAAGATTAGGAATACATCAGCTAACAGCGTATATCTGGTTACGGCTTTTATATAAAAACCTCCACCCATATTTTGTTCTGCAGAGTTTATCCCGTTGGATAATTGGGCTCAGCAAAACATTAGATATACACAAAGGTTATAGGAAATAATTAAAAGTTTTTATCCCACTATTGGCAGGATATTTATTTGAGGCTATTTCATTTTTTTTCTAAGACTGACAAATGTGTATACACGTTACCGTTTAAAATTTTAGAACCTTTTGTCCAAACAAGAGGCTCTTCTTTCAAAGCCCACTTTGATTTCAAAGCGGTTTTTGAAAGAATGCGACTTTAAATTAATTTTTATTAGTGCTTTACGCCAAATATGTTGCATTAGATTCTGGACTTAAAGCAGGCTTTTTATGTTTTTTATTGCCAATTATTTCGAATTGGTATAGGGTAGAAGAATAAAAAGTATGTTTAAGATAAAATCTGACTATCAACCCACTGGTGATCAGCCACAGGCTATTAAGAAATTAACACAAGGGTTAAGTAAAAAATATAGAGATCAAACTTTATTAGGCGTTACTGGCAGTGGTAAAACTTTTACTATGGCTAAAGTTATAGAAAAAGAGCAACGACCTACTTTAGTGATATCTCATAATAAGACATTGGCGGCTCAATTATACAATGAATTTAGACAATTTTTCCCAACTAACGCGGTTCATTATTTTGTTTCCTATTATGATTATTACCAGCCAGAAGCTTATATTCCTCAAACCGATACTTATATTGAAAAAGAAGCCACCATTAATGAAGAGATAGACAGACTTAGGCATGCCACCACTCAGTCATTGGTTAATCGGAGAGATGTTATTATTGTTGCCAGTGTTTCTTGTATTTACGGTATAGGAGAAAAAGAAGATTATAAAGCCTTGAGTAAGGATTTTTCAGCCAGGCAAGAGATTAAACCTAATGAGATTATGCGCAGGTTGGTAGCTATCCAATACAGTAGAGATGACAAGGAATTTAGTAGAGGAAGCTTTCGAGTGAAAGGTGAAAATATTGATATTCATTTGGCTACTGGAGAAGCTGTGGTACGACTGGCTATGTTCGGAAATGAAATTGAAAATATTTATTATTTTTGGTTAAATCATCAAAAAAGTCTGCCTGTTAATATGAGGGATTTTTACAACAAAGAAGCAGAGAAAATTGAGCAAATTACCATATTACCAGCCAAACATTTTTTAACTCCAAGGGACAGGTTGCAGCGAGCTCTAAGTAATATAAAACAAGAGTTATCCCGTAGAATTAAAGAATTAAGAGGAGAAGGTAAAGAAATAGAAGCTTATAGGCTGGAAAAGAAGACCAATTATGATCTGGAAATGATTGAAGAAGTTGGTTATTGTAACGGCATTGAGAATTATTCCAGGCATTTATCTGATAGAGAGCCTGGACAACCACCTGCCACGTTGTTGGATTTTTTTCCTGATGATTATTTAATGTTTATTGATGAATCTCATGCTACCATTCCCCAAATAAGGGGTATGTATGCCGGAGATCAATCCCGGAAACAAACTTTGGTGGATTTCGGTTTTCGTTTACCCAGTGCTAAAGATAATCGTCCTTTGGATTTTAAGGAGTTTGATTTTAGAATAAATCAAGTTATCTATGTTAGCGCCACTCCTTCAATTTATGAAAAGAAAAGATCTAACAAGATAGCAGAACAACTTATTAGGCCTACAGGTTTATTGGATCCTCAGGTAGAAATTCGACCAACTGAAGGTCAGATTGCGGATTTGATAGAGGAGATTAAAGACCAGGTGGTTTTGGGTGAAAGAGTGTTGGTTACTACCTTAACTAAGAGAATGGCTGAAGAGTTGGCTGATTTTTTAAGCGAGCAAAGTATTAAGGTTAAATATTTACACAGCGAGATTGATACCTTAGAAAGAGTAGATATTTTGAAAGATCTTCGGAAAGGAGAGTTTGATTGTTTGGTAGGTATTAATCTTTTGCGGGAAGGACTGGATCTTCCGGAAGTGTCTTTGGTTATTATTTTAGATGCTGATATGTCAGGATTTTTGCGGAATGAAACCTCCTTAATGCAGACTATGGGTCGGGCGGCTCGACATCCTCAAGGAAGGGTTATTATGTATGCCGAAACCATAACCCCGGCCATTAAGTACGCTTTAAATGAAACTGAGAGAAGAAGGAAAATTCAAGAAGAGTATAATTATAAAAAAAATATCACTCCCAAACCTATTCAAACTAAGTTTCATGATGATATGGTATAATTTTTTTAGACCTAATGAATTTGCTCTCAGCATTAGGCACTCTTACAGCTTTCAACGTTCAACAATTTAGCAGAAGGCAAATTATTCTTTCAACCTTCAACCTTCAGCTTTCAACAATTAATTTTTTTTTTACTTTCAACTTTCATCTTTCAACTTTGAACAATTTGCCAAAGGCAAATTATTCTTTCAACCTTCAACTTTCAACTTTCAACAATTAAGCTCCGCTTAATTTACTTTCAACCTTCAACTTTCAACTTTCAACAATTAAGCTCCGCTTAATTTTCTAAGCTCCGCTTAATTTTCTAAGCTTTGCTTAATTTTCTAAGCTTTGCTTAATTTAAAATGTTTTACTTAATTCAATCTAGCTTCTTACTTCGTATCCTTTAGGTATGGGTAAGTCAGGATTTTCTATGGCAGGATTAAGATTTTTTAATCTATCAATTTTTTCATTATTATCATCAGCTATAGAATTTAGTGTGGGTTGTGTTGTAAGTGAAGGGATTGTTAATTTTTCTCCGCCATGTAAATTATCTGAATTTATATTGGGGTTGGCTTGTAATATATCTTTAGCTGAGATGTTTGGAAAATTTTGAGATAATTGATAAATATTTTTATCCTCTTTTTTAAATGTATATTTTTGGGGTTTAGTCTCTACCTTTTTGGAATTGAAAGATAAGGGTTGTTTTTGCTCTTCAACAAAATTTTCTTGGATCAGCTCATAAACAGCATTGAATTTAGGGGGATAATTCAGGTTTTGGGTCATTCCTTTTATTTTATTTTCAAACATTTTTTTCCTAGATTGTTCTGATATAGGGATTTTTAGAGTTTGACCGATATAAATTTTGCTTTTATCTTGTATATTATTGATATCGCATAATACATCTGTTGTTGTATTGAATTTTTTTGTTACTTTGTTTAAATTATCTCCTCTTTTAATTTGATAATTATCATATTCATAAGATTCCACTGTTTGCTTAATATTATTAATATTGTCTTCAAGATATTTTAAAAATTCTTTGTAATTTATTTTTTGTTTGCCGGTATAAGCGTCTTTTAGATAGTTCCAAAAATAACCTCCATTATAGCCAGATAAAGCCAAGTTCCAGTCTTTACTTTTTTCATATAACTCTTTTAAAAAAGAGGCGCAAGCTGACGCTGATTTTATTGGATCTTTTCGTTCTTCTAAGTTTTGAGGTTGATCTGCGTAATAGTTGGTTTTAAGTCCATATGTTCTGGCGGTTTTTGGCGTAAACTGGTAAGGGCCAACTGCTCCTGCTGGAGAGCGTGCGTTAAGTTGCCAATGGGATTCCGGCAAGGAAAGGTAAATAAATTTTTCTGGCATTTCTTGTTGGCGGAATTGTTCTTTTAGATAGGGCTGCCAGGCACCCATTTCATAGTATCCTTTTTGTAGGCTATCTTTTAACTCGTGGTCTTGTTTATATTTTTCTTTCCAGTTATTTTTGATAGATTCCATAATTTCTGGAGTTAATTCAATAGGTCCTGGTTTATCAAAATCTAGCACTTCTGTAATTGATTTTATGTTTTCTTCTTGAATTTGTTTTTGTTCAGGTGTGGCTTTTGATTTTTCCTCTTTTTCCTTTTCTGACTTTTTATTTTCAGAAGTGCTATCTTCTTCTTCTGTCATTTCAATTAATTTAGCCAACCCCCCGCCTAAAGCTATACCTCCACCAATAATAGCACTCTTTTTTAAAAATTCTCTTCGGCTTAGCTTAGAAGAGGAGTTATTTTCCTCTTCCTTTTTTCGGTTAGGTCGAGATGGTTTTTCTTGGTTTTTATAAAAATTAAATTTTTCCGAAGTCATGAATTTTATATGTCTGTTGTTTTATTGCCTGATTATTTTGGGTGATAAAGGCTAATTTGGCAATATAACAATAGATCGTTACTGGAAAATTTTTAATATTAATTCTCAATTTATTCCAAAATTTATTTCTTATATTTTTTGCTTCTTAATTTTCTATGATATAGGATAGCAAATCTATGAGCTTCGTCTCGCACTCGCTTGATTATATGAAAGGCTGGAGAATTTAAGGGGAGGTTTAATGGAGCTCTTTTCTCTGGAAAAAATATTTTATCCCTAGAGCGAGCTGACCTATTTCCATTGCCTTTAGATATAGATATAGCCATTATATTCAAAGACATTTTTTTGAGAACATTTAAAGTAACATTTAATTGTTGTCTACCTCCGTCAATGATAATTAAATCCGGATATGGCCAATGTTTAGCTGTTTTTTCGTTTTTTAGTTTATATAATCGTCTTTCTAAGATTTCTTTAAGCATTTGAGTATCATTGGTTTTATTTTGGCAAGTTTTAATTTTAAATTTTCTGTATTGGTTTTTATCTGCCTCCCCATTGGTAAATACTACCATAGATCCCACGGCTTGCGAACCGAAAATAGTGGAGATATCGTAGCCTTCTATCCTTTGGGGAATAGTAGGTAGTCCTAACAATTTGGCTAATTCTGTCACATCACCGGCATATTTATCCATTAAGCTTAAAATATTGGCGTGTTCCAATATGCGGTTGATATTGTTTAACATATATTCATAAGAAGCAATATGAGCGTCCAATTCTTGAGCATTATTACTATCATCATCTCTTTGCTTTCTTAATTTCCTTAATTTTTTTTCTTGTTCTTTAATTATTTGATGTTTTTTTCCTTCTAAAAAAAGAGAAATCTGTTTGATGATAGCGTTGTATTCCTGTTTATTAGCATAGTTTTCGCACATACCTGGGCATTTGCCGATTCTATAATAAAGACAAACATTTCTGGGCATAGTTTTACAAGAGCGAAAGGGCCAGATTTTTCTAATAGTCTTTAGAGTTTGTTTAACTGCTTCCACATTAACAAAGGGACCGAAATAAGTGCCAGCTTGGTCTATTTTTCTGGTCATAAATACGCGTGGCCATTTTTCTTCAGTAGAGATTTTAATATAAATGTGTCTTTTGTCATCCCTAAGGGCTATATTATAATGAGGTTGGTGTTTTTTTATTAAGTTTGCTTCTAATAGCAGGGCTTCTATCTCAGAGTCGGTCTCTCTCCATTGAATATCATTGACCTTTGTTGTCATGGAATATTTGGCTGGAGTATGGTCACTACCTTTTTGCCAATAGGAAAACACCCGACTTTTAAGGTTAGCGGCTTTACCTATATATATTATTTTATCATTTTTATCCAGAAAGAAATAACAGCCAGGAGATCTGGGTATATTCAATTTTTTGATTTTTTCTAAGTTCATAATTAAATTTTATCATATTTTAGTTTTTAAAGGCTAAATCCCAATGCTTCAATGCTAAGAATTAAACCAAGAAGACTTTATTTCTTAGGACTACAACTAAATTGCATATAAAAAATAATGCATACTATAGTAAGTACTATTTTTTATCAGATAAGTTCAGATAGATTGAACTCCAATTTTAAATTAAATTCCGCTTAATTTACTTTCAACTTTCAACAATTTGCCAAAGGCAAATTTAAAATTGGTGCGGATTCTGAATTTTATGATATAATTTTTTTAGACCTAACATTATTTTTTCTTTCAACTTTTAACTTTCAACTTTTAACAACTAAGCCCCGCTTAATTTATTAAAAAAAATGAGTGAAAATATTTTAAAAAATTTAAACCCAGAACAAAAGAAAGCGGTGACACATAGCAGCGGTCCGCTTTTAATAGTAGCTGGGGCAGGTACTGGTAAGACTACAGTTATAACTAAAAGAATAGCTTATATTATACAACAAGAATTGGCTCGTCCAGAGGAAATTTTAGCTTTAACTTTTACTGAAAAAGTTGCCGGAGAGATGGAAGAGAGAGTTATTGATATTCTTTCTTACGGTTACTTTGATTTGTGGATCTCTACCTTTCATAGTTTTGCAGAAAAAATATTGCGGGAACAGGGGTTAGAAATAGGCTTGCCTACAGATTTTCAACTTTTAAATGAGTTTGATCAATATATTCTTTTTAAAAAGAACTTGGATAAATTTGAATTGGATTATTATAAACCTTTGGGTAACCCCACTAAATTTATTAAAATTTTGCTCAGGCATTTTTCCCGGGCCAAGGACGAGGATATAACTCCTCAGCAATACCTCCAATATGCTGAAGAGTTGCAACAGAATCTGGATAATTGCCTGAGTGGGGGTAAGAGCAAGGCTAAAGCGGCCAATATCACTAACTTTCAAGATTTTGACGGCAATTTTGATCAAGAAGTGGCTGAGCAAGAAGTAAAAAGGATAAGCGAGATAGCCAATGCCTACCATACTTATCAGAATCTTCTTTTGGAGAATAGTTATTTGGATTTTGGAGATCTGATTATGTATTGTTTGAAATTGTTCCGGGAGAGACCTGCGGTTTTGGAAAAGTATAGAAAACATTTTAAATATATTCTTCTTGATGAATTTCAGGATACTAATTGGTCCCAATACGAACTTATTAAGATTTTGGCTGCCTCCCAGAATAATTTGGTGGTTTGCTTAGATGATGACCAGAGTGTATATAAATTTCGTGGGGCTTCTACCAGTAATGTTCAGCAGTTTATTAAAGATTATCCTAAGGTCAAATCGGTATTTTTGATCAAGAATTATCGTAATGGCCAAGAGATTTTGGATCTGGCTTATGATTTTATTGTTCAGAATAATCCTAATAGATTAGAGTATCAACTTAATAAACAAAATTATGATAATAAATTGAGTAAAAGATTGAAATCTCAAACAGGAGAACTTGGAAAGGTGGAGGTTATTAATGCTTTTACCTTAGAAGAAGAAATGAAAGAAGTAACCCGGAAAATATTAGACTTAAAAGACCGTGATAGGGAAGCTATTTGGGATGATTTTGCAGTGTTAGCCAGAACTAACGAGGGGGCTAAAGATGTCTGTCAATCCTTAGAAGAGGCCGGATTGCCCTATCTGCTTTATTCCTCCAAAGGCCTTTATAACAAGGATTTGATAATGGATGTTATTGATTATCTTAAAGTAATTAATGATTATCACGATAATGTTTCTATGTATAGAATTTTAAAATTACCCATTTTTAAATTTAGTGGAGAGGAGTTGGTAAAGTTGAATTATTGGGCAAACAGAAAATCATTGTCCTTGTTTGAAGTTTTGAGCAATACTGAGATTTTGGGGTTGTCTCCTAAGATAAAAAAGAAAGGAGAAAAGGTGCTTGATCTCATAAAAAGGCATATCTCGCGAGCTCGGAATAGGAATGCTAGTGAAATCTTTATAGACTTTTTAAATGATAGCGGTCTTTTAAAGTATTTAAACAAACAAGAGAATTATAATCGAGAAGCAACTTTATTGCTTAATCAATTTATGTCCAGGATAAGAAAATTTGAAACCAACAGCAATGATAAAAGTTTGGGGTCTTTCTTGGATGAGCTACAAATGGAGATGGATGCCGGAGAGATCGGGGATTTGCCCAGGGATCTGGATGTTGGCCCTGAGACCATTAAAGTAATGACTGTTCATTCAGCCAAAGGATTGGAATTTAAATATGTGTTTATTACTGGGTTAGTAGATAAAAGATTCCCTACTATGGAAAGAAAAGAGCCGATTATGCTTCCAGACCCCTTAATTAAAGAGTCATTACCAGAGGGTGATGTTCATTTGGAGGAGGAAAGGCGCTTGTTATATGTGGCTTTAACTCGAGGCGGTCGGCAAGTGTGTTTATCTTGGGCGTATGATTATGGTGGAAAACAAAGCAAAAAACCCTCTAAGTTTTTAGTGGAATGCGGAGTAGTTGAGGATCCGGCTAAACAAAAAGAACAAAACCGTGGTGGTGGTAAACAAGAGGATTCTAATGGTTTGGAAAAACAACAACAGCGAATTATTGAAAAAACAGAAGAGCAACTGCCAATACCAACTACTTTTTCTTATACTCAATTCACTGCTTTTACTAATTGTCCTTATCAATATAAATTTGCCCATATTTTAAGGATACCCACTAAGGGAAAGCCTTCATTTTCTTTCGGTAAGACTATGCATTCTGTTCTTCAGAAAACATTTGATACAATAAATAAAAGAAGTTCTTACAGCCAAACTGACTTATTTGGAGGCGGCGTTGGATCTTCATCTTCCGGTAGAGACATTATAACTATGGATGAAATTTTAGAAATTTATCAAAAATGTTGGATTGATGATTGGTATTCTAATAAAAAAGATAAGGAAGAAAAATGGGAAAAGGGTAGGAAAATGTTAAAAGATTTTTATGAAAAGCATAAAAATAATTGGCCCAACACTATTTTTTTGGAAAAGAATTTTAATTTTATTTTGGAGGCGAATGGAGAAAAATACGGTATTCATGGAGCTATGGATAGAGTAGATGAAACCGAAGATGGTAAGATCAAGATAGTTGATTATAAAACCGGAAAACCAAAGGAAACACATACTTTTGCAGATAAGCAACAATTGTTTCTGTATCAACTTGCTGCCAAACAACTGTTTAGAAAAGAAATTCATTCTTTATCTTTTTATTATTTAGAAAATAACAGTGAATATGAGTTTGTGGGAAGCGATAAGGATTTGAACAAGACAGAAGAAAAATTCCGTGATATAATCAAAAAAATTAAACAAGGAGAATTTGATCCCAAACCCGGTCCTTTATGCCAATATTGTGATTTTAGGGGTATATGTGAATATAAAAAATAGGAGTTCCATTGCTAAATTGTTGTTTGGTTTTAACAATGGAACAATATAATAATGGAAAGATATGTCAGATAAAAATACTGAGCGTTTAGTTAGCGCCAAACAATCAGGAGAAGACAATGGCTTGGATTTCACTTTGCGCCCTAAGAATTTAGATGATTATGTAGGGCAAGAAAAATCCAAGGCAAGCTTAAAAATCGCTATTGAGGCTGCTCAAAAAAGAGAGGAAAATATAGAACATGTGCTTTTGGATGGTCCGCCTGGACTTGGAAAGACCACTATGGCTCATATTATTGCTAATGAATTCAATTCTAATATTCGAGTAACTTCTGGACCTGTTATTGAAAAAAGTGGGGATTTAGCTGCTATTTTAAGTAATTTAGGAGAAGGAGATATTTTGTTTATTGATGAGATCCATAGATTAAATAAGACTATAGAAGAGATACTTTATCCTGCTATGGAAGATTATGCTTTGAATATAATTATTGGCAAGGGTCCTTCTGCCAGAACCGTTAGAATTGGCCTCCCCAATTTTACTATTATTGGAGCCACTACTAAAGTAAGCTTACTATCTGCCCCTTTGCGGGATAGGTTTGGTATGCATTATCACTTGGATTTTTATACAGTTGACGAAATTAAGAAAATTATTAATCGAAGTGCATCTATTTTGGGTGTGGAAATAAGTCCGGATGCCGGAGAGTCTGTTGCTTGCCGTTCCAGGCGCACCCCCAGGGTTGCCAATCGGTTATTGAAAAGAGTTAGGGATTATTGCCAGGTAAAGGGTGATGGATTTTTAAGTCCTGACTTATGCGATCAAGCCTTGGAAATGTTAGAAGTTGATAAATTGGGTTTAGATTGGGTTGATAGAAAGATATTGGAAACTATAATAGATAAATTTAATGGCGGACCTGTGGGGTTAAATACCATATCAGCCGCTACGAGTGAAGATATGGCTACTATTGAAGATGTGTATGAACCTTATTTAATGCAATTAGGGTTTATTGATAGGTCACCTAGGGGAAGGATAGTGACTGACAATGGATATAAGCATTTAGGAAAACAGAAATCCAAGCAAAAAAAGATGGATATTGGAAAGTAAAAGAATAAGAATAAGTTTAGATAGATTGGACTCCAAAAAATTAAGCTTTGCTTAGAAAATTTGCCTCGTAACTCGGCAAATTGCTCGAAGCTCGAAGCTCTAAGCTGTAAGAATATTTTTGGCATTAAATTTACTTTCAACATTCAACGTTCAACAATTTAGCAGAAGGCAAATTATTCTTTCAACTTTCAACGTTCAACTTATGAAAAATTTGCCTCGTAACTCGGCAAATTGCTCGAAGCTCGAAGCTCTAAGCTGTAAGA
>JAGXOH010000011.1:14975-15041 GCA_023659985.1 Candidatus Falkowbacteria bacterium LH_S3
CATTAAATTTACTTTCAACATTCAACGTTCAACAATTTAGCAGAAGGCAAATTATGCTTTCAACCT
>JAGXOH010000011.1:15139-17499 GCA_023659985.1 Candidatus Falkowbacteria bacterium LH_S3
TCAACTTTCAACAATTAAGCTCTGCTTAATTTAAAATGCTCTGCTTAATTTAAAATGCTCTGCTTAATTTAATGAGTTGGATTAATACAGATTTTTACTTTTCTTTTTATTAAATGAAAGTTTCTGATTTTGACTACAATCTACCCTCTGAGCTTATTGCTCAACAGCCAATGAAACCGCGAGATAGATCGCGGCTTTTAGTATTAAACAAAAGATCCGAAAACATTGAGCACAGTCTTTTTTATGAATTGGATAGATATTTGGAAAAGGGAGATGTTTTGGTTATGAACGATTCCAAAGTTATACCTGCGAGATTGATCGGTAATAAAAAAGAAACTCAAGGAAAAACAGAGGTGTTTTTACATAGGAAGACACAGGCTAGGTTATGGGAGTGTTTGCTTAAGGGTAAAAACATTAAAAGAGGGACGGTTGTGGTCTTTAAGAGGGGTTTACAGGCTGAGGTGAAAGATAAAAGTAATCATGAAACTTGGATAGTGGAATTCAATAAAAAAGAAAAGGAATTAATAAATGACCTATATAAGATCGGTCATACCCCCTTGCCTCCCTATATTAAGCGTCCTGAAGGTGAGAAAAGTAAGGATAGAATGAAATATCAAACGGTTTATGCCAAAGAAAACAAGAAGGGTTCAGTGGCTGCCCCTACAGCCGGATTGCACTTTAGCCATAGAGTGATGAAAAAAATAAAAAATAAGGGTATTAAGCTTGAATACATTACTCTACATGTAGGACTGGGAACCTTTGCCCAGGTAAAAACGGAAAAGGTGAAAGACCATAAGATGCATGCCGAATGGGCTGAAGTAAAGAAGTCAACTTTAAAAAATATTATTAAAGCTAAACAGGATGGAAGGAGAGTAGTGGCTGTGGGGACTACAAGTGCGCGCGCCTTAGAAGCAATATTCCAATATAAAAAATATAGTAAGATTTTAAATAAAAATTATGAATTACGAATTACTAATTATGAAGATTTCCGGGGTTGGATAAATATTTTTATTTATCCAGGATTTAAATTTCAGGTGGTGGATGCCATACTCACTAATTTCCATTTGCCTAAATCTACATTATTAATGCTTATCAGCGCCTTTGCCTGTATTGAATCAAATAGAAATACTGGCAAGAAAAAAATAGATAAAACTTATCAAAGCGCAATCAGGCAAGGATATAGATTTTACAGTTACGGAGACGCAATGTTTATATATTGAATTTAAATTTTGTGGGTGAGTATTTATTTAAAGGAAAAGTTTTATTAGCCTATAAGTATATTATATTTAATTATCTTAATCATTTGATTTTTAGTTGTTTTGTGTTTATACCATATCGTTATATAATAAAATGCAAGATTTTGAATTTATAAAGATTATAAAATACAAACAGTTAATATGATTGAATTTTGGTGGATATTAGGATCTAGTCTGGCTATGAGTTTGTTTGCTTGGGCCGGTCTTGTAACTTTATTTTTCAAAGAAAGTATCCTCAAAAAAGTGATTCTCCCCTTAGTGGCTTTCTCTGCAGGAGCTTTATTAGGAGGAGCATTTTTGCACATGATCCCGGAGGCGATAGATAAAGGCGGGATGATTTCTTGTGTCTTTTTATTTGTTTTAGCAGGATTTTTGACTTTTTTATTTTTAGAAGAATTTATTTCTTGGCATCATTGCCATAGAATGCCCTCAGAACATAAACATCCAGTAGGATATCTTATCTTAGTAGCTGATGGTCTTCATAATTTTTTAGGAGGAATTGCTATCGGAGGAGCTTTTTTAGTGAATATAAAATTGGGAATAATAACCTGGATCGTGGCAGCCAGCCATGAGATTCCTCAGGAATTGGGAGATTTCGGTATTCTATTGCACAGTAATTGGAAAAAGGAAAAAGCTTTGATCTATAATTTTATTTCCGCTCTTACCATAGTGGTTGGAGGAATGGTTGTTTACTTTGCGCGCGATTTTATTAATCTTATTTATCTTTTGCCGTTTGCCGCTGGTAATTTTATTTACATTGCCACTTCTGATCTTATACCTGAAATAAAACATAATACCAACCACAAAGAAAATATCTTGCACTTTTTTGCTCTTGTGGCTGGAGTTGCCCTTTTATGGGTTATTAAATCAGTTATTACCTAACATCACGACAAGTTTTTAATGGCGTGCATTTCAAGTGTTAATTCAGTAACTTTCAACAATTTGCCAAAGGCAAATTATGCTTTCAACTTTCAACTTTCAACAATTTGCCAAAGGCAAATTATGTTTTCAACCTTCAACTTTCAACAATTTGCCAAAGGCAAATTTGGGCTGAATAAGTTCAGATACATTTTGGACTCCAAACCAACTAAAAAGTAAATGCAA
>JAGXOH010000012.1 GCA_023659985.1 Candidatus Falkowbacteria bacterium LH_S3
CTTTAATGTAGCCATTTTAAATTTTTCTCTTGGTTCACCTTTTTCCTGAGCTAACCAAAAGAAAGATTATTTATAATTATCTAATGAAAATCAAATTCAAGATCAGGCTTTGCTATAATGAGCTGATTTGCCATTTGCCTGCTAAATTTTTAATAAAAATTATACTATGTGTATAAACACCTGACTCTATAGTTGATTTTTTTCCCCAAACTTCTATCTCCCTATCTTCTTCCACTTCATACTCATAATAAAATTCAACTTTCTCCTTACAAGCCAAAGCTTCCCTACTACACTCAAATTCTGATTCTTTTGCAAAGTTTTCCGCTTCCGGCATATCCAGATAATTGTTGATCATCTCCTGATTTTGGAAGTCTTTTCTATACTCCTCCCTCTCGCTTAAAAAAATGAACTGCAACGCCTTTTCCTTATTGCCGTTCTTTAAGGCTTCCCTAAACTTTTTGTAGGCCTCTAAAGGCGTGCCTCCGCTCAAACTGGTTTCCGCGTCTTGGATATAAGGTTTTTTGATCTGCTGTTTGTAACTGTAAATTTTCCACTTGCCGTAGCCGTAATAGGCGCAAATCGCCAAACAAATAGCCACCGCAAATGCGATAACAAGCCAAATGCCGATTTTTGGACCTTTTTTCATAAGTTATAAAAAAATGTTAGAGAAGATATGAATGTTATGAATAAAGTCCCCCTCTTTAATGTAGCCATTTTAAATTTTTCTCTTGGTTCACCTTTTTTCTGAGCTAACTAAAAGAAAGATTATTTATAATTATCTAATGAAAATCAAATTCAAGATTCGACTTTGCTATAATGAGCTGATTTGCCATTTGCCTGCTAAATTTTTAATAAAAATTATACTATGTTTATAAGTTCCTGGTTCTTTTACTCCTGTTATACCATTTCCCATATCATATTCCTGTCTTTCACCTTCCACTTCATACTCATAATAAAATTCCATTTTCTTTTTACAAGCCAAAGCTTGCCTACTACACTCAAATTCTGATTCCTTCTTAAGCTCCTCAGCCGAAGGCATATCCAGATAATTGTTAATCATCTCCTGATCTTTGAAGTCTTTTCTATATTCCTCCCTCTCGCTTAAAAAAATGAACTGCAACGCCTTTTCCTTATTGCCGTTCTTTAAGGCTTCCCTAAACTTTTTGTAGGCCTCTAAAGGCGTGCCTCCGCTCAAACTGGTTTCCGCGTCTTGGATATAAGGTTTTTTGATCTGCTGTTTGTAACTGTAATTTTTTCACTGGCCGTAGCCATGAATAGGCGCAAATCGCCAAACAAATAGCCACCGCAAATGCGATAACAAGCCAGATGCCGATTTTTGGACCTTTTTTCATAAGTTATAAAAATTTGCCACTCTCCGGGAAATGGCAAATTTGGTTAAAATATTTAAAAAACCAAACATAAATCACCAATTTTTACATAAAAACAGACTTTTTATTATTCTTGAACCTTAATATTAATCCTATCCACTAAAGCTGGAACCTCATTAATAAAAGAAGGAGTAAAATTAATTTTATAATCAGAAATATTTTTAAAACTATCTAAGTAATCCTTTAATTGATTCTTGTTTAATCCTAAAATATCTTTTTTATCTATAATGGTTGTTCCTTTTTCCGGAATCATTGTTCCGCTAAAATTAACTTCTACAATAGTCGGTTCATTATTAAAAGAATTAATAGAATAATTCATATTATCTTGATTAAATCCGAACAGTTGCTTGCCATTGGGAATTCTTGATATCAATCTTTTTTTAGCAGCAGTTATAATTTTATTATTATCAAAGGCTACTATATCCACTTTTGCCTTTATACTTGCGCTAAACTCTTCTCCTTCCTCCCCTGCTTTTTTATCTGTTTCTATGCTCATAGAATCTTCTTCTATATTATAAATAACCTCATCATAACCTTTATAGCCGTTGGCAAATTGTTGTTCAATTTTTTTTATTATTTTTTGCTTTAAATTAGAAACGCTTCTCTTAATATCAGACTCTTGCACAGAAAATTCCTTTTGAATGTTGTAAGTAAAACTTCCTAAGCTCTTTGCATATATTTTATCTTGCAAGCCAGCCCACAATCCTGGTATGTTAAATTCAGTCTCTCCTATTGCCATTTCCGGACCTGGATCTTGGGTATAAACCTCAACTTCCACAGATCCGCCTGCCGGAACATTAACCGTTCTTTGCATCCTATACAATTTATTATTTGGACTCAGTAATCTGGTAGAAGAGATCAAAGATTGATTTTGAGAATAATTGTTTATTATTCTAACCTTACCTTGAATTTCTTTTCCTGTAACTTCTTCACCAGAACTTTGATATGTTCCTGATTCTTGTACTTCTAAAACTTCTACAGCTCCGACGATATCATTATTTAAATAGGGAGAATTATTTTCCTCAGCATCATTATAAACATTAACCACCATATTATCACTAATTCTCTCATTTTGAGGAGTTATGGTTATGGTTAAATTAACAAAAGAAAAATAACAAAAAGTTCCTACCAATATTAATGTTAATAAAATAAAAATAAAAGCCATCTTCTTATAAAGAGAAATTGATTTGGGTTTAATAGATGAAGAAAATCGATTATTGTCTTTCTTCTCCCCGCTTGCAATATTACGTTTTTTAAACCTTTTTGTGTCTTGCTTATTCTTTTTTTCTTTTTTATGCTTAGAACCAGATGATACTTCTTGCAGTCCTGAATCTTTAAAGTTAATCTGCGGAGTATTACTTTTTTTTCCTTTTGCCTTGGAGTGATCAGAATTTTTTTTATTTTTTTGGCTAGGCTGTCTTTTTTGTAAAGTTTCTTCCATACTTTCCTCAATCCCGGAAACATCTTCTTTGGTAACTCTAACTTTAAGCTTAGCTTTTTGACTTTGCTGAGTGCTTTTACCGGTTTTTTTTGTAGCTTTGGCTGCTTTTTTAGCTCCGCCTTCTTTAGTTTTAGAAGTTAAACCCTTTGAATAAGTGGTTGATTTTTTACCACTACGGCTTGCAGTAGGGATATTTTCCTTTTTAGAAGTTGCCATTTTCTTTTTTTTAGCACCAGTATTGCTCTTTTTTGATTCAACCATATAAAAAATTTCAATAATGAGTATGTATAATTAAATTATACCAAATATTGCCATTAACTGTCCACTACCTTCCTCTTTCCTTCTGGTTGTTTGTTAAATTTTTTTAATGATTCCTCAATTTTTCCCAATTCTAAACTCTGCACTTTTTCCAATAAAACCTTCATTTTTTGATCTTTGTCAGAAATTTTTCCATGACATATTACTACCTTACCCTCTTCCCAAATATCCTTTGTTTTCTCATACACATTAGGAAAAACAACCACTTCTATACTATTTAAAACTTCTTCTAATTTAACAAATAGCATTGGTTTGTTATTCTTAGTGATTATTTTTTTAACAGAGATTATTATGCCAGCTACATTTAAAAATTGCCCTTTTCTATTAGAAATTTCATCTAAGGGAGTTATATAATCTTGAATATGCTTTTTATAATCATTAAAAGGGTGTTCACTTATATATAATCCTAATAACTCTCTCTCCCATGCCAATTTTTGTTGCTGGTCAATAGTGGTTGATTCAATTAACTGAGGACGAGAAGATTTGTTCATATCCGGAATATCAGAAAAAAGACTGCTTTGCTTACTATCCTTACGTCTACTCGCTTCTTTATTAAAATGTAACAAATTTTCAATATTATCTAAAAAAATACTTCTTTCTTCAAATTTATCCAAACTTCCGCTTTTTATTAAACTTTCCAAAGATTTTCTATTCATATCTTTATCAGTAACTCTTTCCAAGAAATCAAAAATATCTTTATAAGGACCATTTTCTTTTCTCTCTTTGATTATAACCTCGGCTATATGCTCACCCACATTTTTAATTGCGTTTAAACCAAAGCGTATAGTCGGTTGTTCCTTTTGCTCGGTTTTATCTTCTTCAGAATTAACCACTGTAAACGACTCAAAAGATTCATTAATATCCGGCTGAGCTACTTGAATACCCATATATTGGCATTCCTCAATTTCAATAGCCACTCTATCTATATTTTGCTGGTCAGCTGTAAGCAAGGCAGCCATAAATTCTGCCGGATAATAAGCTTTAAAATAAGCTGTCTGGTAACCGATGTAGGCATAACAAGCAGCATGACTTCTGTTAAAACCATAACCGGCAAACGGTTCAATAAAAGAAAATATCTTCTCTGCCATCTCTTTATTTATGCCTTTTTTTACACAACCATCAATAAATTTTTCTTTTTGCTTATCCAAAAGCTCCTTAATCTTTTTACCCATAGCCTTTCTTAAAACATCCGCTTCAGCCATGGTAAAACCAGCAAGATCCCTGGCGATTTGCATCACCTGTTCCTGATAAATAGCCACACCATAAGTTTTGTCTAAAATCGGCTTTAAATTAGGATGGAGATAAGAAATTTTTTTTCTTCCATGTTTGCCAGCGATATAATCCGAAATCCAATCCATGGGACCAGGTCGGTACAAAGCCACCATAGCGATAATATCTTCAAAATGGGACGGCTTTAACTCTCTTAAATAATGTTTCATACCTGAAGATTCAAATTGAAATACACCGGTAGTAGCCCCTTCTTGAAACAACTTTAAGGTTTTTTTATCATCTAAAGGTAAATTATAAAAATCAATATCAATTCCATGGATGTTTTTGATTAAATTTTTGGCTGACTCTATAATGGTTAAATTTTTTAAGCCTAAAAAATCCATTTTCAAAAGGCCTAAATCCTCCACTACATAAACCGAATATTGAGAAACTATACTTCTATCAGAGGAAGATGCGTATTGCAAAGGGACATAATCCGTTAAAGAATTTTTAGTAATTAATATTCCACAAGCATGAGTGGAGGCATGTCTGGCTACTCCTTCTAATTTTTTAACATAATCCAATATTTGCCTAGCCCCAAGATCGCGATCATAAATCTCTTTTAATTCTCCTACATTCTGTAAAGCATCCTCAATTTTGGCAAACATGGGTATCATTTTAGCTAATCTGTCACAGAAATCATAAGAATAATCAAGAACACGGCCTACATCCCTAACAGCAGCTCTAGCTGCCATGGTACCAAAGGTAATTATTTGAGAAACATGATCTTTTCCGTATTTTTTTTCCGCATATTGTATAACTTCATCTCGTCTAGTATCAGTAAAATCCAAATCAATATCAGGCATAGATACACGATCCGGATTTAAAAATCTTTCAAATAATAAGTCATAATTAAATGGATCAAGATTGGTAATGCCTGTTAAATAACATACGAGAGATCCTGCAGCGCTCCCTCTTCCTGGGCCCACCACCACTCCTTGTTCTTTAGCCCAATTTACAATATCAGCCACTATCAAAAAATAGGAAGACCATCCCATATTGGCAATTACCCGCAACTCATAATCCAATCTATCTCTTGCCTCCTGTTCACATTCTTTGTACATTTTGCCATATCTTTCCTGTAATCCCTTTTCACACATTTCACGTAAAAAACTATCAGTATCATATTCCTTAGGAACCTGAAAGAAAGGCAAGTGAGATCCTCCTATCTCCAATTCTACATTACAATTTTCCGCTATTTTAACAGTGTTTTCTATGGCTTCCGGGGTATAACTAAATGATTCTTTCATCTCCTTAGCGGTCTTCATGGAAAAATCATCTATCATTTTCATTCTATTCTCGTCTTTTAACTTCTTTTTACCCTGCAAACATAATAAAATGTCTTGAGACTGCGCATCGTCTTTATTAAAATAATGAACATCATTAGTGGCTACCAAGGGAATATTTAATTCCTTAGATAATTTTATTAACTCTTTGTTTATCTGGGATTGCTCAGGTATATTGGGATGATCTTGTAATTCCAAATAAAAATTATCTTGACCAAAAAGCTTATTATATTCCTGGATCCTTTCTTTAGCCTTATTTTTTCGGCCTGACAGAAGCAGTTGGGGAATTTCTCCTCCCAGACAAGCCGTAGCAGCTATTAAACCCTTGCTATACTTTTGCAACAATTCCCAGTCCAATCTCGGCTTATAATAAAAGCCCTCTAAATGGGCTAACGAAGTTAACTGGATTAAATTTTGATAACCGATATTATTTTTTGCCAATAATAAAAGATGATAATTCTTTTTATCCTCTTCTGAAGTTTTGTCAAACCTGCTTCTGGGAGTTAAATAAGCTTCTTCACCAATAATAGGCTTTATTCCTTCCTTTTTGCATTTCTTGTAAAATTCCACCACTCCATACATAACTCCATGATCAGTAATAGCCACCGCTCCGGCTCCCTCCTCCTTAGCTCCCTGCACCAATTCATCAATCTTTGTAAGCCCATCCAGTAAGGAATAATGAGTATGATTATGTAAATGAATAAATGTCATAATTTGAATTATAAAATTATCAGCAACTAAAACCGATAACTGACTTTGATAAATTAATTAGGTATTGCCAATATTATATTATTGCCGCGATAATGGTAAGAATTCCAAAAAACAACACAAAATGGGCAAAATTAATTCTCTTGGCTAACTTTAGAAGTAAATCAATGGTTAGTAAACCAAAAACAAAAGAAGTGATCAATCCCGCCAACTCCTCGGGTGAAGCAGTAAATTTATCCAAGTTAAGAATTATATTGCCACCCAAAACAATGGACAAGCTTAAAAGAAAACTTAGTTCTAAAGCTATATTATCATTAAATTTCCTTAAAAGCAAAGCCGAAACTGTCAATCCTGAACGAGAAAGTCCAGGTAAAGTAGCCAAACTTTGCACTATACCTAAAAATATGCCATCACCTGGATTCACGTCTTTAAATCCTTTTAATTTTTGATTTCCGGAATTCTTTTTTTGAGCTCTATATTGAATAATCGCAGTAATTAATAATAACAAACCAACCAATAAAGTTATAAAACTTGAGGTAACATCTAAAAATTCAGCTGATTCTTCAACTAAAACTATTAAACCATAACCTATAACTCCGGAAATAATAGTAGCTATAATCAAAAATTTTAATATTTTTTTGTTTTCATTAGATGCTGTTTTATATTTAAATAATGATCGTAATAAATTCCACACTCGCTTCCTGAAATAAACCAAAGCAGCTAAAAAGGTACCTAAATGCAAAAAAAGTGCGGTTTCAATCAAAGAACCGATATTGCTTTCATGAAAAAAATTGGCATTAACCAAAAAAATAACCCCTTCAGAACTTATCGGCAACCATTCAACTATGCCTTGAATAGCCCCTAATATTAATTGCTCAAACATATAAAATAATAAAAACAATAGACAATCATTCGATTACCCTTTATCTTATGTTTAAAAATTACACATATCGGTTTAATTTACTTTTCTCCCAATTTCACTTCTATTCCTCGTTCCCCTCCTTCTCTTAAAATCTTCATAATAATCCGATCTCCATGATTATGTTTATTAATTATATCAGCCAAAGTATTATTCTTATTTAAAAATATAAAATATTTTTGAAAAATCTATGATCATTTGACCTTTTATTTCCACTCCCTCGTTTTTTAATAATCTTATTTTTTCATCTTGCCCCTGAGAAAACTCTCCGATCCGGCCATCGCTCTTTACTACTCTATGACAAGGAATTTTATACAAATAAGGGTTTTTATGCAAAACGTTGCCTATAGCTTGAGCTCCCTGATAACAGCCACCGGCTCTGGCTAATTCTTTATAAGTAGTAACTTTTCCCTTAGGAATATATGCAACTAGATTTAAAACTTTTTTTTCAAACTCAGTAAACATATTAAATTTGCTTTCCCCCAAACTGTCAAACGTTAAATGTTCAAAGTTGAAAGAAAAATTGGTGTTAAGTCTGAAAAAAATTATATCATAAAATTCAGAGCCCGCACCAATTTTATTTTTTTTCCATAATTTCTATGATCATTTGCCTTTGCTTCGGTGATAAGCCTCTTTTTATTTCCCTTATATCTTCTTTGTTTAAATTCTCTATATTTGAATCAGATATCTGGCAGGAATTAAAATTTGAAAGACTAAATAAATAGTGATATTTATCTACCCAATGTTTTATAATCGGAGGCAAATAAAAAATACCCAAAAGAACAGGTACTAAAACAATTAAAATTTTAACACCAGTCCATATTTTCTTCCAAAAAATATACCTTTTTATATCTTTTAACATTTTATAACTCTCTTGATTAAGCTTTAAACTCTCAGCCAGGACATTATTTTTATTTTGTGATTTGTGATTTATGTTTTCTTCTGTCATATTGATTTTTATTAAATAATATAGTTGAAATCCAAAATCCAAATGCCAAATGCCAAATGAAATCCAAAATCCAAAATCCAAATGCCAAATGAAATCCAAAATCCTAATGCCAAATTAGTCAAGCAAAGCTTGACTGCTTAACGCTGAACGCATAAAGATATTAAGCCAGAAACCCATGGCATATAATTTATAACTTACAAGGTTACAACATTTGACATTTAGTCATTTAGTCATTTGACCTTCATTTGACATTAGGATTTTGTCATTAGGATTTTATTAAGTATTTTAGCTTTGACATTAAATTGTAACAAGGACCATGTGTTTTACGCATGGTCCTTTAAAATTGTAAGGTGAAATACTTTAATTCTCACCTCTTTACCTTCTAAAAAAAGAAGAAAGGCAGACAAGCATGGGGATATATGGAAAACCTTATAAAAGGCTTTACCAGCAAACAACCAGTAAAACATCTCCAAAATATCATCTCCAATAACAACTATTTACATATTCTTTTCCTAAATCAACAAACTCATCCATATCTTTGTCAGTAAAAGGTTTTTTTCCTTTAAGACTATTATCAATTAAATCAATATTGGATATAAACTTTTGCAAATACCATTTTTTTGCTCCTCTTATTTCTTTTCCCATACCCAGAATATCTTCCTTGGTTAATAAATCAGGTACCATGGTGGTTCTAAATTCATAATCTTTTCCACTATCCATAATATTTTTAATAGTTTTCTTTATTTTTCCAAATTCAATATCAATCCCAGTCAACCGATTATACTTATCCTGAGGAGCTTTAAAGTCCATAGCTATATAATCAATTAAATTTTCTTTGCATAATCTTTCAATCACTTCAGGAAAAGTACCGTTTGTATCTAACTTAACTAAATACCCTATATTTTTAACATTCTTAACAAATTCTTCTAAGTCCTTATGCAAGGTTGGCTCTCCTCCTGTGATAACCAAGGCATCAAGTTTACCTCTTCTTTTTTTAAGAAAATCAAGGATTTCATCTTTGCTAAATTCGGGTTTCTCCTCTTGTTTGTTAAGAATGTGGTTATAACAATAAGGACACTTTAAATTACAACCCTGTGTAAAAATAATAGCAGCCAAATTGTTAGGATAATCAGTTAATGTTACTTTCTGGAAACCTCCTATAATCATATAAAAAACTTATTCTTTAGAGACTTCAAAAGTCTTCCTATCTTGAAACTCACTCCTTTTGCCGTCATTCCATTGACTAACCGGTCGCAAATAACCGACTGCTCGACTATAAACTTCACATGGCTGTCTTTTGTGTTCTAAATTATCTGTCATAGTTTTGTTTTAAAGTTACATTAAAATAAAAAATTATCTTAATGTCACTCTTTTAATTTTTTTATTATTAAATCATCTCTTAAATTATATCTTTTTCATTATTATCAAAGCTTTTTTCTTGAAAATTATCAGAAAAATTATCATTCTACTCGTATTCTAAAGAATTCTTCCCATCTTGCTCATTTTTATTTTGTTTAGAATGCAACTCTTCATCACATTTGGGGCAATAATAATGCTCTCCTGCCAAATATCCATGCACAGGGCAAATAGAGAAAGTCGGAGATAATGTAAAATAAGGCAACTGATAATTGTAGGCTATTTTATAAATTAATTTTTTAGCAGCTTCGGCTGAAGGTAGCGCTTCACCTATAAAAGTATGAAAGACTGTTCCTCCAGTATATTTAATTTGCAAATCATCTTGTAAATCAAGCGCCTCAAAAAGATCTTCAGTATAATAAACAGGCAATTGAGAAGAATTGGTATAATAAGGGGCGCCAGTACCTTCTTTTACTGCTTGATTATTTGCCACTATTATATCCGAATACTTATCCTTGTCTTTCTTAGCCAAACTTCTGGATGTTCCTTCAGCCGGAGTGGCTTCCAAATTGTATAAATTATCAGTTTTATTTTGATAATCCATTAATCTTTCTCTCATAAACTCCATAATTTCAGTGGCAAGCTCTTTCCCTTGAACGGATGTAATGTCTTCACCTATAAAATTCAATAAAAGTTCATTCATGCCAATAATACCAATAGTGGAAAAATGGTTCTGCCAATACTTGCCAAATCTCTCATTTATTGTTCTTAAATAGTATTTAGAGTAAGGATAAAGACCGTTTTCTGTCAGCTTTTCCAATACATCTCTCTTGGTTTCCAAACTCTCCTCAGCAATATTCATCATATCAGATAACCGGCTATAAAGTTCTTCTTTTGTTTTTGATAAATATCCAATCTTTGACAAATTAATAGTTATCACCCCGATTGAATTACCAGACCAGGAAACTTTGCCGTTTCTTCTAACAAATAAGGTATGATTAGGAACTTCGCAAGAATAGACCTTCCCTTTATATTGTTCTAAGATTATATTTTCCTTACGAAGCCGATAATGAGTTGATTGTTGAATTCCGACAACATACTGATGATAACCAGGAATAATTTTCCTTCCTTTTATAAAAGACTTCCGCCCTTTTCTTCGGGTAAGAGTGGCTAACCAACCAAGCTTCATAACAATTTCCTGAACATCATCGGCTAAATGTTTAGAAACTGTATAGTAAGTAATTTGCCTTTTAGTCGCTAATTTCTTTGATGATTGCAAATGATCATCACCTTCTATCAACCAATCAAATAATATTTGTAATTGATTTTTTGATAATTCTTTGATTTCCTTAGGAATAAATTTATCATAATAATGACCAAATTGTTTTAAGTAATTCCATAATTGTTTGTTGGTAATAACAAAACCATTGTTTGTTTCTTGATAATGAAAAGGAAGATTTTCTAAAAGATTTTTGATTGTTTCTTTTGTTTCTTTTTTAATTTGAGTTATAAATACCCGATAGCCATGTGAATAGGCATTTTTATCATTATCAAAACTTCCTTCGGATAACCAAATTCCTAAAAATTTAAGCCAGTCATTCATAAAGATTTTCAACCCTTTTTTCTTATAATGCAAATGACTTTGATGGTTTCCAGCCACCCAATTATTCTCTATTGACGGCAGAACAAAAAACTTTACTTCTTTTCCAAGCCAAGTACCCTGTTTGGGAATTCTTTGATTATTGACATCAAAATATTCTGCCTTAACTAATTTTCTTTTCCCCGTTCTTATATCATCAACAACCATCTTATGATTAGGAGTTACCAACAAATCTAATGATCTTGTCTTAAACCGATAAAGATTCCCATCCCAATTATAAGCAAAGAGTCTAACTGGCTTATGAACCTCTATTTTATTGTCTTTGGCTAAGGTAAAAACCTGATCATTTAAAGTTAAATTTCGGAAATTTTTCCATCCATCAGTAGTTAAAATTTCTGTTTTCTCGTCATAACACCCGGTCAGCGGATTTGCGCCAAACAAACCTCCTCCTCTTTTACGCAACTCTCTATTATCAATTTTTAATCGACAACACATTGAACGGACATCATCTGGGCTCATATCTGAATTTATAAAATTGGAGTTATGGCTAATAATTCCATTTTTTAAAACAAAGAGATGAGATGAAGAATCAATAGTAATATCATAGAGAACACGGGAGGTGTGCTCTTTTTCAATTTTTGTAAGTGGTACTTCTTTAATATTTTTTTCTTCGTATCTTTTAAGATAATCATTTAAATTAAGTTCTTCCGCCTTTTTAATACCCTGTTTTGTAGGAAAACGATGATTAGGACTGCAAACAATTTGAAAATCCTCTGCTTTCAAAATAACATTTTCCTGTGAATGAATTTTCTTTTTGAATTTTATCTGTTTATAATCACCTTCTTCTGTTAAAAGATAATCTGAAGAAGAAAGCTCTTTCATCTTTTTAATTCCTTGGAAAGTAACAACTTCTGTATTTTCGTCTAAACAGAAATAAGGAATACCATATTTGGAAGTCATTTCAAATATTTTTTCCGCTACTTGGGAGTCCCAAGAAAAATTTTTAGTTATGTTATAGGTTGGAATAGGAAAAGTAAAAACCCTGCCCTTAGAATCTCCTTCAATCATTAATTCGGCAAGGGCATAATTAAACATATCCATTTCCTTTTGGAAGTCTTTATATTTCTCCTTTTGTATTTCTCCACCTATAATAACACTCTCCTTTCCTAAGGTTTTAGGAGGACTTAAATCTAAGGTTATATTGGTGAAAGGAGTTTGGAAACCAACTCGAGTGGGTATATTGATATTATATAAAAATTCCTGCAAACTCTGTTTTACTTGCTTATAGCTAAGTTCATCATATCTAATAAAAGGGGCTAAATAAGTATCTACATTAGCAAACGCTTCAGCTCCGGCCACTTCTCCTTGTAAGGTGTAAAGAAAATTAATAGCCTGGCCCAATGCCGCTCGAAAATGTTTAGGAGGCTTAGATTCTATTTTACCGCTAACTCCGCCAAAACCCACTAAGAGTAAATCTTTTAAATCCCAACCAGCGCAATAAGGAGCGATTAATTGCAAATCATGGATGTGAATATCCCCCTGCTTGTGGGCGCTTCTTATATTAGAAGTATAAACTTTATTAAGCCAATAATTAGAGGAAATAGCTGAGGATAAATGATTATTTAGTCCTTGGAGACTAAAATCCATATTAGAATTTTCTTTAACTCTCCAATCTGTTTGCTGAAGATAACCCTCTATTAATTCATTAGAATTAACCATACTTTTCATATCTCTTAATCTCGCTCTTTGGTCTCTATAAAGGATATATTTTTTAGCAATTTTAATGCATTTATTTTCAATTAATGTTTCCTCTACCATATCCTGAACCTCTTCCACCGCAGGAATGCTTCTATAATAGAATTTTTCATTTAACTTGGAAATAACCTGTTCTGTAAGTATCTTCGGTAATTCTTCATCCAATACACCGACTGCCTCAGAAGCCCTTAAAATAGCTTTGGTGATTTTTTTTCGATTAAAATTAACAATGTCGCCTGATCTTTTTTTGATCTTAGAAATCTTTTCCGCCATAATTACTTATTAGCCTCATATTACTTGCTTATAACAATCATCAAGCAATATAACTTAATTTATAATCATTTTGTTATTAATTTTTCTTTTTCTGTCTATTTGTTTTTAAAAGTTTGTTTAATTCTTTTCTGAAAGTTTGCGCGTCTTTAAAAGATTCATATACCGAAGCAAATCTTATATAAGCCACTTTGTCATATTTCTTTAAATGCTTCATAACTACTTGTCCCACTTTTTTGGAAGTTACCTCTGGTTTTTTCAATTTTTGCAGATCTCGCTCTATTTGATGAATTAATTTCTTGAATTTGTCTTTAGTGATCGCTCTTTTTTCCAAAGATTTTTCCAACCCTTTCACTAGTTTCTCTCGGTTATAACTCTCTTTTTGTCCATCATTTTTTACTACTAACAAATCAAGTATTTCAATTTCTTCATAAGTAGAAAATCTAAAACCGCACTTTAAACATTCTCGCCTCCTTCTAATGGACAAACCGTCACTGGCTGTCCTGGAATCAATAACTTTTGTATCTATATAATAACAAATCGGGCATTTCATATTTTTAAGAATTTTAGGAAATAAACCTATATTTTGATATTCAGTCTGTTAAATAACCACAATATATTGATTTCCTATTTTTCACTATAATACATTGTAGCACAACATACCAAGAGTTTAAAATAGACTAAAAATAGGTAAAAAATAAATAATTTTTTTTGAAAAAAATATAAATAAATAAATCTCTTGTGGATAACTCATAGATATTTTCAACAAACAAAAAGAAAATATTGATCATAAAAAAACACGTCTGAAATTCAGGCGTGCTTTTTTGGAGGAAATATTTTATTTCATTTTCCGCCTAATAAAAGCCGGAACTCCTAATTCATCTTCCTCATTATATTCTTCATTTTTATTTTTCTCTGCTTTTTTATTTTTATTGTTTAAAGAAAAATCTTTATCATTTTTTCCTCGTGATTGCTTCTGAGGTGTGGATTCTTCTTGTCTATTATTCTTATTCTCAGAATCTTCTTCAGAATTTTCACTAAAATCTTCTTCTTTTAAAGAGGGAGAAGAAGATATAAGATCTTTCTTTTGCTCTTCTTCAATAAAATTACTAGGAGAATAACTTTTGCTATATTCTTCTTTTTTGGATTTAGCTGTTTCTTTATTTTGATTATCAAAGCCAGTGGCTATCACGGTTATTTTTATTTCATCTTTTAATTTCTCATCAATAACGGCTCCGAATATAACCTTAGCTTCATCATCAGCAGAGGCAGTAATAACCTTAGCGGCTTCATTAACTTCATTCATACCTAAACCAGGACCGCCTGTTATGGTAAAGACAACTCCTTTTGCTCCTTCTACTGACATATCCAACAGAGGAGAGCTGACAGCCGCCTTGGCCGCTTCTACTGATTTGTTTTCACCCCCGGCTTTTCCAATGCCCATTAAGGCTGAACCAGCATTGGACATCACAGCTTTAACGTCAGCGAAGTCAGCGTTAATGATGCCAGGAATAGTTATTATTTCAGCAATTCCTTGCACACCTTGCCTTAATACTTCATCAGCTACAGCAAAAGCTTCAAGCAAAGAAGTTTTTTTATCAATAACTTGTAATAATTTATCATTGGAAATAGTAATAATGGTATCCACCTTGTCAGCTAATTCAGAAAATCCTCTTTCCGTTATAATCTTTCTTTGTCCGCCTTCAAAAGAAAAAGGTTTGGTAATGACTGCCACTGTTAATGCTCCCAAATCTTTAGCTATTTCGGCTACTATGGGAGAAGCGCCAGTGCCGGTGCCTCCGCCTAAGCCAGCGGTAATAAATACCATATCTGAATCTTTAAGTATATCTCTTATTTCATTTTGAGACTCTTCAGCTCCTTGTTGACCGAGCTCAGGATTCATCCCTGCTCCAAGTCCTCCTGTTACTGATTTTCCAATATGCAATTTTTCATTAGCTTTATTATAATGAAGAGCTTGGACATCACTATTAATAGCAACGAAATCAACTCCTTTAATACCTTGTTCTATCATTCTATTCAAAGCACTTCCCCCGCCTCCTCCAACTCCAACTACCTTTATTTTGGCAAATGTTTCTGCTGCCGGTTTTACTTCTGCCATAATTATTTTGGAAATTTAAATATTTTTTATATTGAATTGTATTTTATATGATAAAAATCAAATTATCAAGGAGTTGTATTAGTCAGCTCATTAAATTTGCTTTCCCCCAAATTGCTCAAAGCTGTAAGCTGTAAGCTGTAAGAATGCTTTCAACCTTCAACAATTTGCCGAAGGCAAATTATTCTTTCAACTTTGAACTTTGAACTTTCAACAAATTAAGCTTTGCTTAATTTTTTAAGGCATTAATTTGGAAAACCAATTTTTTACCTTAACAAAAGCACCTGAAAAAATATTACCCATCCTTTCCTTGCCGTCCTTTTTGTCAAATTCTTTATTAGCCCATAAAACCAAACCCAAAGCAGTTACAAAAGAAGGATCATCCACTTTGTCAATGACTAAATCCATATTACGACAAGTTCCTATAGACACTGGTAATTTTAATTTAGTCTTTGCCACTTCCACCAAACCGGTTAATTTAGAACCGCTTCCTGCTAACAACACTCCGGCTGGCAACATTCCGGATCGATCAACTTCTTTTAATTCTTCATCAACCTTTTCAAATAATTCCTCTACTCTGGCCTCTATTATTTCTGCTACATATTTTTTAGAAATAGTTCCCAGATCATCTTCAACTTCCTCTTCTTTAGCAAGAGCGCTAATATCCACTTCATCTTTTTGTGAGTAATTGCTTGGTCTACAATCTCCAAATTCAAGTTTTATCCTTTCAGCTAAATTAATAGGGCATCTGAGTCCAATAGCTACATCTCCTGTTATATGCTCTGACCCTAAAGGCAATATAGATGAATGAATTAAATTACCCTCTTCATATACAGCCAAACCTGTAGTGGATGCTCCAATATTAATCACCGCCACTCCTAATTCTTTTTGTTTAACACTTAAAATCGGCTCTGCTGAAGCCAATGGAGATAAAACCAAATTTTCTATATTTTCAACTCCGGTTCTATAAATCGTCTTTGTTAAATTTTTTATTTGATTGCTAACTCCTTGGACTATTAAAGCGTCCACCTCTAATCTCACCCCGCTCATTCCCACCGGATCTTTGATATCTTCTTGGCTATCAACTGTAAATTTTACCGGAAGCACATGTAAAATTTCATAATTTGCCGGACCTGATAACGCTTTAGCAGCTTCAATAGCTCGATCCATGTCATCAGCACTAATCTCTCCATTGCTCTTGCCTACAGCCACAACCCCCTTACTTCTATTACACTTAATGTGAGGATCATTTATATTGGCCCATACATTATTTATGGGCACGCCAATAAGACGTTCTCCTTTTTCCAAGCAAGCTGAAATTGAAGACGTGGCATCATCTATGCTTTTTATCGTTCCCTTGCTAACGCCTTCAGCTCCCACTGAAGTAGCGCCTATTATTTGCAAATCCCCTCCTCTTTTTTGAGCAACCACCAAACGTACTTCAGTAGACCCCACATCTAAGCTAGCTATTATGTCTTCTTTCATATTTATATTAGGTAAAATTTCTTACTTTTCACACTTTCTTCTACAAATTAAAAAATTTTATATTTCTAATTATATTATATATAAAAAAATGATTTTTGCCAATAAAAACTCAAATACTTAATAAAATCCACATGACAAAGCTAAAAACTAAAAGCTAAAAACTAAAAGCTACAACTTAAAACTCAAAATTTCTTACTTTTTACTTTTTACCTCTTACTTTTTACTTCTTAACGATATTTTAATTCAGTTTTGAATTTTGAGTTTTGGTTTTGCGTTTTGAACTTTGAGTTT
>JAGXOH010000013.1 GCA_023659985.1 Candidatus Falkowbacteria bacterium LH_S3
ATGTTATATTTAATTTGGACGGTTGATTTATGTATTTTGTAATTAACATATTTTAAAATTGAGTAACTTAGGTATTTTGTTGGCAATAGCTAAGCCAACAAAGACCTTTATTAAATTATGAAAGACACAAAAAAGAAGATTGTTATTGTTATTGCTATTTTGGTAGTAATTGGCATAGTCGGCTATTTATTGCTTAATAATCAGCAGGTACAGGAAAATGCGCAATCACAAGATCAACAAGACAAGGGAAAAACAACTAAAGATCCCGAAGGGGTAGACGAGAAAGAAGGTAAGGAAACTTCCACTAATCCTGTTCGCAAGAGAACAATCCTTGATAAGAATGAGGTTGCCCTTAGTAGCCCCAATTCCATCTATGTTTCTGGTAAATATGCATACGTGGCAAGTAATGGCGGTGTAGAAATGGACGAATACGACACTTTGATTAACTCCATTGTGAGCTTAGCTGAAATTGATGCCACCTTGAAAGCCATTGAACTCAAAAAAAACATTGCTCTGGCCAATAAAGAAACTTTAGTCTCTACCGGCGAGATCGTAATGAAAAAAGCCAGGGAAAACGGTATTGAAATAATGCCGATTGATTCAGAACATTCCGCTCTTTTCCAATGCTTAAACAGTGAACCTCAAAAGAAAATACATCGCCTAATAATCACCTGCTCCGGTGGAGCGCTTCAAAATAAAACCAAAGAAGAACTTAAAAAAGTGACCGTTCAAGACGCCTTAGGTCACAAAACTTGGAGCATGGGCCAAAAGATTACTATTGACTCTGCCACACTAATGAATAAGGGATTTGAGGTTATTGAAGCAATGTGGCTATATGATATCCCGATTGAAAAAATAAAAGTTGTTGTTCATCCGCAAAGTATTATTCACTCTATGATTGAATACACCGACGGTAGCATTATAGCCCAAATGTCCAACCCTAACATGAAATTGCCGATTCAATATGCCCTTTCCTATCCAGATCGCTGGGATTGCCCTTTGGAAAGGTTTGACTTCTCTAAAGATTTGACTTTTGATGAACCAGATTTGGAAAAATTCCCTTGTTTACAATACGCCTTTGATGCCGCTCGTAAAATGGGAACACTTCCAGCTGCTATGAATGCCGCCAATGATTATATGCTCAAGCAGTTTCTCTCTGAAAATTGCCGATTTTTAGATATTCAAAAAGTAATCAAAAAAGTTATGGATGATCATCAAAATAACCAGCATCCAAAACTACAAGATATTAAAAAAACTATTGAAGAAAGCAAAATAAAGGCACAAAAATTTTTAGCCAGCTAGAAAAAATAATCACAATATCAAATTGCTAATTAGTAATCTAAAACAAATAGACAAATTCCGGATACTTTTTTTCTATTTCCTTTTTTGCCAGTATTAAATCATCACGTTTATCAAATACCCCAAAAACTGTTGAGCCAGATCCAGACATTAATGCGCCTTGGGCTCCAAAAGCAATTAACGACTGTTTAAGTTCGGAAATAACTGGAAAATTTTCTTCCATCGCCACTTCAAAATCATTATAGAAAAAGTTAGCCAATTCTTGGCTATTTTTTACCCCTTTTTTCAATGCCCTTATCAATCCTTTTGAGATATTGTTTCTATTTTTGTTTTCCATAAACCAAAGCCTATTATCAAGCTTCTTAAAAGCACTTGGAGTTGAAATATGTTTCTTAGGATTTATAAGTAGAAAATTAGTTTCAGAAAAATTAAGCTCCTCTGATATTCTCTCTCCAGCTCCTTTAATTAAAACAGCTTCTTTATCTGATAAAAAAACTGGCACATCTTTTCCGACTTCAGCCGCAATTCCAATCATTGTATTCATATCAAGCGGGTTTTCAAAATAATCGTTTAATATCTTCAAAACCGTTGCTGCATTGCTACTTCCTCCTCCAACTCCTGCCCCAGTTGGAATGTTTTTTTTGATGTGAATTTTAACGCCCACCTCTTTTCCAGTTTTTTCAAAAAACTTTTTAGCAATTTTATAACAAATGTTTCTCTCATCAAGAGGAATTTCTTTGGAAGCAGAGGAAATTTTGATTCCCTTATTGTCTAAAAAAGAAACCTCAATCTCATCAAAAATATTTTCTAATTTCAATATAACTGAACGTAGATCATGAAAACCGTCCTCGCGCTTCTTAATGATCTCTAATGTCAAATTAATTTTTGCCTGCGCTTTTCTATGAATAGTTTTTTTCATTTTTTTAGCAAGCTTACAATTACAAAAACCTGGATTCCTCTGCCTTTACCAAAAGAGGTCAAATTTTCCCCAGTAGTTGCAGTTATCCCGATTTGATTTCTATCTATACCTGTAATTCCAACTAATTTAGCCCTAATATTATTCGCTATTGGATCAATTTTAGGTTTTTGAGCTTCAATGTTAATACCAATATTATTAATTAAAAAACCGACTTCCGCCACATGCTTTATGGCAACTTTAAAATATTCAACGCTGTCAGAGATTCCTTTTTTGCACATTTTTCCTGAATAAGAGTGAAATGAATTTCCACCGATTGCCTGTTCTAATGCGTTACAAAGAGCATGAATAACTGCATCTCCGTCTGAATTTCCTTCCAACCCTTGGCAACCTTTTACCTCAACCCCGCCCAATACTAATTTTTTACTCTCATCCTTGCTAAAAGCATGGGAATCTTGACCTAATCCAACTCTAATCATTTTTTTTAGTTAATTTTTTATATATAATTCTAGCAACTTCCAAATTCATCTGAGTTGTTATCTTAAAATTATTATCAGAAGCTCTCGCTATTTTAACTTTCTTACCCAATCGCTCAACAAGAGAAACATCGTCCGTTCCCAAATAGCCCTCACTGAAAGCTTTTCCAAACGCCTCTTTTGCCAATTCAAATTCAATCGCCTGCGGAGTCTGCATATTTCGCAAATTTTTTCTCTCTAACGTCCCCCTAACCATCTCACCTTTCATAACTTCTTTGATCGTATCGGTTGCTGGGTGAGCAACAGCGCAAGCGCCATGTTTCTTAGCTTTTTCAATTACTTCCTCAATTTCCCGATTCTCAACAAAAGGATTGGCTCCATTGTGAAATAAAATTGCATTTCCTTTTTGGCAATAAGATTTAGCTTTCTCTAATCCGATCATAGCCGATTCCTGCCTTTCTATTCCACCCGCAACAATATCAGTTACTTTTCCAAAGCCGGCTCTTTGAACAATTTTTTTGATATTCTCAATTTCATCCTCTTTTGAAGTAATAATAATCTTATTAACCACAGAACTATCCTCAAAGCAAGAAATTGTATGAAAAAGAATCGGTTTTTTCCCAATTTGCAAAAAAACCTTGTTCTTCCTCGTCTTCATCCTGGTTCCCAATCCAGAAGCCAATATTATAACAACATTCATATTTTAATAAAGCTCTAGACTATCTATCTAGACTATATAATTAACTTTTAAATACTGTTTGTAAATTTGCCATAGTTCTTTTTTAAGTATATCAAATTCTCTTCCGTAACACCATTTTTGAATCTTTCAAATACAATTCAAATTACTTTTTAAAATTAGTAAAATCTATTACTATGTCAAATAAATAATAAAAATGAGGTGGTTTTCTAAAAAACCACCCCTTAAAATTGGACTTTTTTGGACTTCATTTACAAATTAGGTGGCTACTTTTTCCTTCAAAATTCTTTCTGCTTCTTCCACTGAAGATCCTTCCTGAACAATAGCAGTTAAAGCCTCCGTTATTTCTGTTGGATTAGAGTGTTGAAATATGTTTCTACCTACGGACAAACCAGCTCCGCCGGCTTCCATAGCGCCTTTAGCAGCTTCCAGAATTTCCTTATCTGTGTTCATTCTCGGCCCTCCGGCAATAACCACCGGGATACTTGTTCCTTCCACCACCTGTTGAAAAGTTGATGGAGAACCGGTATAAGAAACTTTGACGATGTCGGCGCCCATTTCGCAACCCAGACGAGCAGCATGCTTAACCACGGAAGCCTCGTATTCATCCTTAATTTTCTCTCCTCGAGGATAAACCATGGCTAGAAGGGGCATACCCCAATAACAACATCTTTCACTCACGTCTCCAAAATCCTTGAGCATATCAGCTTCATGATTATTCCCAATATTAACGTGAACAGATACAGCATCCGCCCCTAACTGAATCGCTCTTTCCACCGAACAAACCAAACTTTTACGATTAGAATCGGAAGTGAGTGAAGTAGAAGCGGATAAATGAACAATTAAACCGATATCTGGCCCTTCTCCGCGATAACCAGAAGAAACCATGCCTTGGTGCATAAGTACGGCATTCGCTCCTCCTTGGCTTACCTGATGCACTGCTCGGCTCATATCAATAATCCCCCTAACCGGTCCTACCGTGGTTCCGTGATCCATGGGCACAATAACTATCTTACCAGTTTCTCTGTTTCTAATCCTGTCTAATCTTATTTCTTTTCCTATACCTGTCATTTTTTTCTCCTTTGGTTTTAATGGTTTCCTTTTAATAAAATAAAGCTTTTACTAATTGTTTTCCCTCCCTGCTTGAATTTAGGTTTAAAAGAGCAAAATAAAATCAGTCCCCTTTTAGGAGACCGATTATTTTATTTTTATGTAAATATGTATTTACCTAAAATATTTTAAACACAAAAATCGGCCTCCCTGTGGGAACCAAAAATAATAAAAGCTAAAAAAGAATTGTCCGATTATGTGTTTAATTTTTGTCATATTTTTAAATTTAATTAAATTATAACTCTAATTATAGAAATGTCAAACAATTTTAAATTAAGCGAAGCATTTTAAATTAAGCAGAGCTTAATTGCTGAAAGTTGAAAGATGAAAGTTGAAAGCATAATTTGCCTTCTGCTAAATTGTTGAACGTTGAAAGTTGAAAGAAAAAAATAATTAATTGTTGAAAGTTAAATGTTAAAAGTTGAAAGAAAAAAAAATTAATTGTTGAACGTTAAAGGCTGAAAGAATGCAGGATGCTTTTGGCATCCGAAATTAAGCATAAAATTCAGAGCCCGCACCATTTTTTACAGCCCAAAAAGCTGGACTTTTAAAAGCATTCCCTGTAAAATAAAAATATAAAATAAATAATAACCAGGAATGCAAAGAGCGAAAAATGTTGTTTGCGTTCCTTAACCAACAATATGGATAACTTACTAAGAAAAACCACCATGGCGGGATTGGGATTATTTACTTCTAGTCGGGAAAAAGCAGAAAAAAAAGCTAAGGAACTGGTGGAGAAAGGAGAACTATCTAAAAACGAAGAGGCAAAATTCGTAAAGAAAACGATGGATTATACAGAAAAAAACAAAAAACAGTTTGAAAAGAAATTAGAGGAATCAATAGAAAAAATAATGAGAAAAATAAATATCCCAAGAAGAAAAGAATTTGAAGAATTAAAAAAAGAAGTAACACAAATTAAAAAACAAACCTCCTCCAAACAAACACCCTCCAAAACCCAGGTTAAAAAAAAGAAATAGCCCCGAGATGTATAAATTGTTATCCAAGTTATTATGATTTTTTTTAATCTTAAAAAAAAGTGGAGGAAGCTAAAACGAAGCAGACAAATAATTTTTGTTTTCTTTAAATATGGAGTAGAACATCTCATTGATCGCGCTAAAATAGGTTTTTCCCTTAAATTAAAAAGGAAAAAAATCTCCCACCCTCAGGCTTCAACAGCTGAACGGTTTAAATTGGCGTTGGAAGAGTTGGGTCCCACTTTTATTAAATTTGGTCAAATCCTTAGTGTTAGACCGGATCTTTTGCCTCCAGCCTATATTAAAGAATTAGAAAAACTTCAAGATCAGGCCTTGAGTCTTGATGTGTTTTCTCCTAAAAAAATTATTGAAAAAGAATTGGGAGACAAACAAGAAAATTTATTTTTAAAATTTGAAGAAACCCCATTGTCAACGGCTTCACTCAGCCAAGTACACAAAGCTGTTTTACTAAACGGAGAAAAAGTGGCGATTAAAGTGCAGAGACCAAACATTAAAGAATTGATAAATTTGGATTTGGATATTTTAGAAAATTTAATAGGAGTTATAAAAAGTCGTTTCCACAACAATTGGAATTATCATCCCAAATTAATGATAGACGAATTCCGTAGATCCGTCTCTAAGGAATTGGATTTTACTTTTGAAGGATATAATTTTGAAAAATTCTCCAAAAATTTTAAAGATATTGATCACATTCAAACACCAAAAATATATTGGGAGCAAAGCAGTAAAAGGGTGCTAACTATGGAACTTATGGAAGGGAAAAAGATTAATCAAATTAAAAACCAACCAACATACAACCATAAAGCTATTGCTGAAAATTTAGCCAATATGTTTTTAAAACAAATCCTTGAAGATGGCTTTTTTCATGCCGATCCCCACCCAGCCAATATTTTGGTAAACCCTCCTGATAAAATTATTATTTTGGATGTAGGCATGGTCGGGCATATTGACGATTATACAGCCACTAACGGAGCTCGCTTAATACATTCCATAATAGAGAAAGACATTAATGAAAGCATAAGATGCTTGAAAAATTTAGGAGTAGTTTTGGATAACAATAATCAAGCCAAACTCAGGCAAGATCTAGCCGAACTGTCTGAACGCTATGTAGATATTCCGCTAAAGCATATAGAGATAAGACAAGCCAACCAAGATGTTTTGGAGATCATGGTTAAACACAATCTTACCTTTCCTTCTAATTTGGCTCTTATGATTAAAGTTCTTGCAACAATAGAAGCTAACGCTAAATATTTGGACCCTGATTTTAATATGATAATAGTGGCCAAACCTTTTGTTAAAAAACTTTTACGTCAAAAAATGAGTGCTAAAGAGTTATATAAAAAGGGGAAAACATTTTTTAGAGAAGGAATGGAATTATTTGAAGAATTACCCCAAAACACCATGGATATTCTTCACAAAATCCAAGACGGATCTTTGATCATAAACTTTGAGCACAAAGGGTTGGATAATCTGACTACGGAAATTGATCATCTAAGCAACAAAACTTCATTTAGTCTTATAATAGCTTCTCTGATAGTGGGCTCAGCCTTGGTGTTGCAACAAGAAATTCCCCCTATTATTTACGGTTATTCAGCCATAGGTATTATAGGTTATTTACTAGCAGCAATCTTAGGTTTGGGATTGGTCGCCTCCATAATCAAAACTTCTTTAAAATCCAAAAAAAACACTAAAAAACAATAATAGTATTTATTAAATTCTGAGCAAGATCCACTCTTATTTGCATTAAACTGTAAATAAACACAAATAATAGCAATGTTTGAAAAATAACCGATTTATGCTGGATGCTTATCTTGATCACTATATTGATAAACAACAAAACTGAAAACAGGGCTAAAATAATGTAAAATAAGTAATCTACCCAATTATCAAGCAATAAAAACGTGCTTACCTCTCGACTATTTGCTGAAGTAAAATAACCAACTGTATCATTTAACCTTTGTTTATTAATCTTTATCACGGCAGCAGGAACTTTTCGAGGAGTGTTTTTTCCTGTTTTCTCTAATTCAGAAGATAATAAATGACTTGTTCCTGTGGCAGTTGTACTTGCTATTTTAGTATTAAACTTTACCTTACCTTGCTCTTTAACAATTTCTTCCTTATCCACCTCTTTTTTTAAATTTTCATTTTCCTTCTCCAATAAAGGACCAGAAGTGGCGACTCTTTTATTTTCAGCCACTGCCACCTGAGAGCTGTCCGCGCTTTCTTGGTTTTCTTGAATTGCTATTTGCTGTTTTGATTTACATTTGGTTCCGAAAAATTGAACCAAAACAGTAGTTTTTTCCCCATTAATAACCCCAGATAATACAGCTACTCCTATATCAGTATATTTTTTATTTAAAATATTCTTTTTATGGGAAGGGGAATTCATTAAGGCTTCATAGGCGATCGTAACAGAAGTAAAATCCCGGGCCAGATTCTCCCCTACATGTAAATAAGGGTATTTATCTCTATTTATAAGGTCCCAAGGCATCAATCCGTCAGGGGTAACATGAGAAAAATAATTTCTAGCCAGCATATCTTCGGCTTTATTCTTGGCATAAACATTAAGATGTTCATCCATAGTTAAGGGCTCCAAATTGTTAGCTGACCTCTCTTTATTTACAAGCTGCACCACTTTTGACTCAGCCGAGGACTCCATATGACCAATATTGGAATAAATGAAAAAGCCACAACCCAATACTGTCACCTTAATAATCACTAAGCAAACAGATACGATTATCAAAGTATCAGAATGCAATATCTTAGGTTTATAACCATTATCAGAATGAGGCACAAAATATTGGGAAAAAATAGAGGCCGAATTTTGATAGTATTTTTTAAAAGGTTCTTTTCCTTTTTTATATTTTCTGGCTTGTTTTTTTTCTTGTTTGCAAAACTCCTTCCAATTTTTAGAAATATCTTTGGAGGAAAACAAAAACTTTCCGAACTTTATTAAAATAAATAAAAAAATCACCCCTTTTATAAAATAACTTTTGTTTCCTTTTTTCTTTCTTGAAGCCATATTTTAAGTATAGCAAAATACACTCCTTTGTTTAAGGTTTAGAATAAAATTAAGGTGCTACTCTTTATTGGTTCAGCCACTACCACCAATCTTTGTTCTTTAATCAAATATTCCAACCTCTTTCCCTCCCAAAGTATAACCACCTTGTTTTTCGGAGTAATTTTATCCAATTGATAAATTGTTATGCAACCGTCAAATAACTTGTTAAACCCGATATAGAAGAATACAAGCTTACCCGCATATTACTGAGTAGGCTAAAAGACAACAACCTTGATATTATCTACCAAGGTTTAGTACAATTTAACTTAACCCTAATTGCTGCAATTGTAACAGATTGATGGAAGTTATTATGTAAATAATCTTCCCACCATATCACACGAGAACGAAATCCAAAATGTAACCCTAATTGCTGCAATTGTAACATAACTAATTAAATTATTTTATCAATGGAAGGTTGTCTTGCACCCAAGTGAAATAAGCGAGTATTTATGCACAAAACCAATGACTTTTCTTATTGTCAGAGGAAATAGTGCTATCCCTAAAACCTTCTCTATTAAGCAAGAATTAAGAAAAGCTTTGAACAATCACGATCCTGTTCTTAATCTTATGCATTGTTAGAATTCGCTAGAAGAATTTAAGCACGAATACACGTTTATTCTTAAATAACAAACCCAAAAGGAGAAAAAATTATGTCAGAAATAAAAACCAACAATCAAGTGGAAGTTATTCTCTTCAAAAAGAAGAATGATACAATTCTTTTTCTTGTTCTCAAGAGGAATCCACAAAAAGGTAGCTTTTGGCAGCCAATCACTGGCAATGTAAAACCGCATGAATCTTTTAAGCAGGCGGCACTGCGCGAAATGGAGGAAGAAACTAACATCAAAGAATATCTGGAGTTTATTGATACTGGTTACTCTTTTGACTTTTTTGACGATAATCGTAATCAACACGAAAAGGTCTTTGGTATACACGTACCTAGAGCGGCTGAAGTTGTTCTTTCGCCAGAACACACAGAATTCCAATGGGCAAGCAAGGAGAATGCTCTTAACCGCTATCTAAAATATCCAGGAAATAAAGAAGGTTTAAGGAAACTCTGTGAAAAATTAAGCATATAGGGGGCAAAAGTAATGAACAAAAAAACAAAAATCGAGATTTGTTAACATTGAAGCATTGGGGATTACACTTTTAAAAGTAGATAGACGCCAATGTCATACAATAAAATCCAAATGACAAAATCCTAATATCAAAACTAAAAGCTAAAAGCTACAACCTAAAACTCAAAATTTCTTACTTCTTACTTTTTATTTAGTCATTTATCATTTGGATTTTGGATTTCATTTGGCATTAGAATTTTGGATTTTGGATTTCAAAGCTTAAATGTCAAAGCTTAAAGCTAAAAACTACAACTTAGATCTTAAAACTTCTTACTTTTTATTTAGTCATTTATCATTTGGATTTTGTAAAAATGGTCATGAGTTAGCCCAAGAGCAACAAATTTTTTGTAACCGTCTGATAATTTCGCCCATTCATCCTGACCGGCCTGACCGGAATGTAGGTAAGGTTCAAACACAACAACATCAAGCTCTTTTAGCTTTTTGCCAAATCCTCTCATTTCTGGTTTGAAGCGGCGACTGCCGCAAAGCGCTACTGTTTTCATATATATAGTTATAAGTTAAATTGCTTGACACGAGTTATCCATCGCAATACACTAACGTAAAATATCTGAGCGACAAAATAGAGTAAAAACAGCAAGTTGATTTTTCTCCATTGCAAAAAACAAAGCCTTTGATTTAACCAGAGGTTTTAAAAAGAGAATAACTGGATAGAATTATAATTATGGCAAAATCAGAGCGACCCAAAATAGGTTTGGCATTAGGCAGCGGTGGCTCAAGAGGACTGACGCATATTGGCGTGATTAAAGCTTTGGAAGAAAATAATATACCGATTGATTTTATTGCCGGTTCAAGCATTGGCGCTATGGCCGGTGGATTCTATGCGGCCGGATTGGATATTAAAAAAATGGAGGAGATAGCGTTGGAAACTAATTGGCATAGGATGTTTTCTCTGATTGATCCGCATTTAAAACAAGGATTGGTCAGCGGAGAAAAGGTAAAGACATTCATTGAGGGTTATATTAACGGAAAAAAAATTGAGGATTGTAAAATTCCATTTGTAGCCGTGGCTACGGATTTAAAAACGGGAGAAGTTGTAGTTTTAAATAAAGGTGAAATGGCGCAAGCTATCAGAACCAGCATCTCTATCCCTCTGGTTTTCAAACCGGTGGAAATAGACGGTAGAATATTGGCTGATGGCGGTTTATCCGCGTCTGTTCCGGTAGAAATTGTCAGGGGCATGGGAGCTAATTTAGTCATTGCCGTTAATTTGGACAAACATTATTACGACGAGGAATGGAAGCCTGAGTGGTATGATATTGCCAATGATTCATTAAATATTTTGCGCCACCGTCTGGCACTTTTAAATGTGGCAAATGCCGACATAGTTATTGACATAGATGTCGGCAAAAATCATTGGTATCAATTTACTAACGGTCAAGATAAAATTTTAACTGGCGAGAAAGCAGTTAAAGAAGTTTTGCCACAATTAAAAGAATTAATATATCAAAAAAGCAAAGGCGGTTTGAAAAAGTATTTGAGGTTTTTTAGTGAGTAAAAAGTTAGATAAAGGGCAATGTTTATGGCGGCGCATTTTGCTTTGCGAAATACGAAAAATTGCGGCGGCGAAAAAAGAAGTGGCAAAAGCGAGGGCGGGCAAAAATTCCTTCTCCCCAACCCTTCCTTTTTGCCCGCCCGAGCGTTCAGTTTTGGTTCTGCCGTCCCGCCGAAGCGAGGAGCGAAACCCCGAGCGCGGTCAATTCTGATGCAAATCAATTTTGGTGGTGTTTGTTTGAAAAAGTTAGAACTCATTTTGCGGAAAATCCCCACGAATGAAACTGAAACAATGCGGACTCGGTTTTGCGAAAACTATTTTTTGGGGAAAGGATTTGCCAAAACTTCTGCTCATTTGTTTTTGAATTCGGATGTCGCAAATGGAAAAGGAGGGGTTTGGGGAGGAATGCGGGCGGATTTAGGACTGGGGGTTTTCGGAAATTCGGCGGCTAAATTAAATTCTTAATTCCATAAATTTATCAAGGGCTTAAATTTAAATTGAATTTGTAAAATTAGTGCAACTAAAACTAGGAATATTGGAACTATAACACGAACAACAAATTTTGTCGTTTTAGGATTTAATGCGGGATATATTTTACTTAAATAGTACCACATAAAAGTTTCATTTTTATCTTTTCCTATGTCTAAATGTGTCAACAGACAACCTCCTATAATCCAATATTGTATTTGTAAAATAACAATTCCCAAAATAATAAGTTTCCAATCAAAAATTATTGGAGAAAGATAAGCTGGTATAAGCGCTAAAATATGTATCCAAAAAAATAATCCGAACTCTTCTTTTGTATTTTTTTGATTTATCAGCTTATCTTTCCGAATTGTTTCTATCCCTCCGCTTAAAAGCCCGTGAAGTGTATTTCCAGTTATTAATATACACGGTAATTGAATGAAAATAACATTGACCATTAACAGATCAAAAGGAAACCAAATATAAAATAACAGCGTGCTAAAGGATACGGTATAAAGGAGAATATAAAGAATTTTTTGTAGTGATGTTTTTTCAATTTCATAATGAGTATTAAACAACATCATTCCGAGACATCTCTTATATGCAAATTCAAATGTGCAGTTGTAGAGAAAAAATATTCCAATCCAAATTATTTTCCATTTTGTTGTATTCCCATATATCAATAAAAATGGCAATGACAGTAAAAAAGTGAAAAAAACATTTACAATGGAAGGAAATAATTTGTAAACTATATTAGTCGGTTTCATTTCAATAATTCGTTAGCCGATACCTTAAGTACATTGGCCAATTTTTGAATTGTCGCAAGAGTGAGATTTTTCTTTCCGCTTTCAATATTGTTGATATAGCCTCTATCAACTTCCAGAGCGCGAGCAATGTTGCCTTGCGACATATTCTTTTTCGTTCTAATACACTTCATATTTTGCCCTAATTTTTCCGAATCCTCGCAAAGTTCTAAAAGGTCAAGAGAGTATTTTTCAATGAGCGGAATATAAGCGGGCAAGGTTTCTGGACCTTCTTTGGCTATTCTTTCTTTTACTTTCTCAAAACCGCGTTTAATGGAACGTGCAGGAATCCCGTTAATCTGGGGGTCAATTGGTCCCAATGTCCCGCTGGAGTGTAAGATAATACAATTTCCGGACAACGCCAGCATTGTCGCAGCTGAATAGGCAGAATGCGGGATAAGAAAATTAACCTCTTGGAATTTACCTCGCAATAAACCAACAAGACGCTCGGTTGCGTCTGGTCTTCCGCCGGGACTATGTAAAAGCACATCAACCGCATCATTGCCTTTTACTGAGTTAATCAAATCAGTAAATCCGTCAACATCAGAAAGATCAATAAAATTTGGTGCACCCGGCGGTACTCCTTCTAAAAATTTAGTAGCGTATATCAAAAGCGGCTTACCACGATATTTTTCAATTTCTTCGTAGCACGCCCTACGGAAAGTAAACAAATCTTTTCCGGTCATTTTCTGACCGGCTTGTTGTTGTACGGCGACAAAATCATTCCAATCTTGCGTCGTCTTAAATTTTTTGCGCTGTGGTTGAGGAGACTCCATAATGATTTATTTCAAAATTTAGCGTTGAGCCGGTACCCGTTTTAAAAGTTGGTTTTCTGCCCAAAGCAATATCAGCCCTCTCTATAAGGTCGGAGGTTTTTTTATAGTGGTCGTAAGACTTCAACGCTTCGGCATTTTTTTCTAAAACCTTCTTTGACGCCACCTTGGAAATTAGTTTTTGAGAGGATTTTTTTGCTACCATAGTGATTATATTATAACAAAATCAATATAAAAATCAATGAAATTATGTTGTTAGCTCCCCTAATTCTTCTTTTAGTTTTTTAATCTTTTCTATTGCTTGCCACTTACTCTCAATCACGCTTTCAATTTTTTCAGAAATTCTTTTCCGTTCGTTCTTGTTTTTACTGATAGGTAACCTTAATTCTTTCCATCTGTCGGCTATATTTGGCAATGTAGTCTCAATTAAAACTTTATTAAAGGCCTGCATAGAAACCAATCTATGAGAAAGAAGGTAAAGCAAATAAAAAGGTGTCAAACTATATTCATTTTGTTTTTGGGTGGACCTCAAAACTAAAATTTCTCTTGTCAAAAGCACCTCTGTATCAAAAGGCGAAACCATTGCCACACTTCCTATGCGATAACTACCACGCCTTACATACAAAACATCATGCTTTTGAAGGAATTTTTTGTTTCCTCGCTTCTGCAAATAAATATCCTCTGGGATTTTAGCGGTTGGGTCTTTATAAACCTCCCAATTCACAATATCCTTTACACGAATATACGGAAATTCGCCCATGCCTTTGTATTCTGCTGGCGGCGAGCCATGACCATCAAAAAAAGTTATGATTTTTTTATCAATTAAATCCTTAACAGAAATTAGTTCTAGATTGTCTTCTTTTGCTAATCTTTCAATTTCTTCAAGTTTATTTTCCCAATAATAGCGAGGGACAAAAATTCCTTTTTCAATACAAATTTTTGCTTTTACTTTAAAACAATATCTTTCAAATTTCTTTGCTTTAAATTCTTTCAAAATCAAAACTATGTCGTCCCAAATCTCGTTTTTATTGATTTTTTTATTTTTATAGTCCCATCTGTAAATTTCTTTCCCTTGATGATTGTGCCCTATTTCTTCGGCAACTGCCATGTTGACTGCCGGTTGTTGTTTGACATTCTTTTCCAAAATTAACACGACACACTTTGCGTTATTATGCGGTCTGAAGGTATTGTGCGGTAAATCTATAACCCAAGTTATATTGTTATTTTTGAGTATATAATTTAAAACATATTTTGAGTTCGGCGCGTGCAAAAATGTTTCTGGCAATACTATTCCCATTCTTCCGCCGTCTCGTAAAAGCTGAAGTGATCTTTCAATAAAAATTATTTGCGGAGTCTCTTCTGTTTTAAGTTTATTTGTTTTCTCAAATTTTTCGCCTCCTTTTTTCCATTTATAGGCGAGATCGTATTGCCTTAATTTGTCTTCGCCGACTACCTTTATGTCTTTGCCGAAAGGAGGATTTGTTAAAAGCACATCAAATTTTTTCAATGAAATGTTTTGTTTCGTTTTATCTTTCCACTCACTTGGTTGTTCCAAGCTGTCTTCGCAAAAAATACCACCCTTGCCGTCGCCAATAATTGCCATATATGCTTTTGCAACTTTGCTTAAAAAATTATCCTTTTCAATTCCTCTTATATTATGAATTGCTGTAGCAACTTTTTCCTCATTTAAGGCAAGCTCTGTCCAATTTAATTCTTTTGCCTGATTTTCAAGTACTCTCCACATATGCTTTAAACTCTCAACCAAAAATCCACCAGAACCACAAGCAGGGTCAATTATTAATTCGCTCGGTTGCGGATTTGCAATTTCAACCATCACTTTAATTACATTGCGCGGAGTAAAAAATTGTCCTTGCTCGCCTTTTAATGAATAGCCAATAAAAGTTTCAAAAGCATCAGCTATTACATCTCTTTCAGAATCAATCAAGCAATAGTTTTGCAATTCGCCTACCACATAGGCAATTGCGTGTTCATCAAGATTTATTTCATCGCTTACATCAAGGACAGCACTATATTTAGTTTTTACTTTCTCAAACAAATCAAAAATTCGTATCTTAACTTCTTTCAAATTTTCATCAATACCAATTCTAAAACTTACAATATCCTCCGGTCTGGTAAATCTCTCGTCGTAAATTTTGCAAAAGATTAAATTTATTAACTCTCGTGCCAATTCTTCATCTCTTGTAGCACCAACAAAATTTCCCGCGAGATGATTTCGTATAGCTCTAAAAACAACCTTGAGGTTATGTGGTTTTTTTAAATCTTTTCTCTTGAATTTCCCAATATCTTCAATCCTCTGCCCGTATTTAGGTATATTGGGGATCTCTTCAAAAAATATTTTTCCTTGTTTTTCAATTTTTCGTAAAAATAATCTTTCTTCTCCATTAAACCAAACCCCTAAATAAGCTTTGGAAAAATGCAAATAATCTTCAAGTTGTTTCTTACCATCTTTCCTATTCTTTTTCTTGCATTCAACAAGAATCTTAGTTTCTAAAATTTAACGCAACAGTGTTATTATTAATTAATTGATTAAACACCTCATAAGGTTTTTGAAAATTAAGCGTAGCACGTGGTCGTCCATTCAGTAAATC
>JAGXOH010000014.1 GCA_023659985.1 Candidatus Falkowbacteria bacterium LH_S3
AGCTTTTAGCTTTTAATTTTAAGTTGTAGTTTTTAGCTTTTAGCTTTAAGTTTTGTCATTTGACATTAAGATTTTATTGTATGACATTAAGATTTTATTAAGTAGAAGTTTTGAGTTTTAAGTTGTAGTTTTTAGCTTTTAGTTTTGACATTAGGTTTTTATTAAGTTTTTATTAAGTATTTAAGCTTTCAGCCTTCAACTTTTTAACTTTCAACAATTAAGCTCCGCTTAATTTTCTAAGCTTTGCTTAATTTAATGAGGCACGAGGAAAATTTTTTATAGTTGACACCATTTTTGCTCACCATTTTTGTTATAACTGGTTAATTATCTAAATTTTTTATTATATTATTATCCAACTATTTTCTGTTTTTTGAATATGCCCCTCTATTATAAATCCAGAAGCTTTGGCATGTCCTCCGCCTCCCAAATAATTGGCTAGCTTGGAAACATCAATATCAGACCTGGAAGTTCTTAAACTTCCTTTTATTTTACCTTTTTTTTCTTCTCGTAAGAATACAACCATAGCTATGTTATAAATATTGCTTAAAAATCCAGCTATGCCGTCATAAGCATCTTTGTCTTCTCCAAATTTTTCCATTTCTTTTAATGTTAAGACTGAGAAGGCGATATTGTATTTAGGCTGTATTTTTAAATTGTTAAGAGCCATTCCCCACAATTTCATGGAAGTTAAATTTTTATTTCTCTGGGTATATTTGGTAATTTTGGGAAAGGATGCACCGCAAAGGAGCATTTCAGAGGCTATATCAATCGTATTTTGGGTGGTGGTGGGATGAAGAAAATTGGCAGTATCTGTCAATATTCCGGTTAAAATACAATGGGCTATATCTTTTGTTATTTTTAGATTATTTTCTTTTAAAAAATAATAAAGTATTTCTGTTGTTGATGCCGCTTCTGGTTTTTTTATTTCTATATCTGAATAATCTTCCATTTTTTTGTGATGATCAAATTCTATAATAATTTGATTAGCCTTCTTTCTTTTTTTTATTTCTTCAGCCAAATTGGTTCTGTTTAAGCTGCCGCAATCAATAACTATGATAAGGTCAAATTCCCAGAAAGATGTAATATTTTTTTTATTTATTTGGTTAGTTACTAGGGCAAAAGAGTCCTTTTTTGAGATGATATGGTTTGTAATTTTGTTTATATTAGGCAAGAAATTAAAAGTCTCTGGAGGGTGGTCGTAGCAAAAGGCAGTGTAATTTTTGGTGTCCCCAGAAATTGAGTTTGACATTTCATCCAATAGAAGTGTAAGAGCACAGACAGAAGAAATGGCGTCTCCGTCAGGTCGCTGGTGGGTTAACAGCAATATATTTTTTGCTCTATTGAGCTTGTCATAGGCTAGTTGGTAATTGTTCATAAAACGTAAAGAAATCAAGGAAACTATAGAGATTGATTTAATTTCTTAGTTTTTTCATTATTCCTGGTTTTTGATTTCTTCTAATACATCATCCAATTCTTGTGCTTGCCTTTCTGTTTTATCCACTTCCCAGTGAATATGAGGAATCTTTCTTATTTTTATCCTTTTTTTGAGTTTTGTTGCTATGTTTTTTGTCCTTTTTTTAAGTTCCAGCAGAGCAGTGCCGGTATAATTTTTAGGCAATACTGAGATTCCTATTTTAGCTTCCATTATATCACGATCACATTTCACATAGGTGATAGTAATCATATATTTATTCGCTCCCCTCCAATTGCTAAATTCTTTAGATATGATAGAGGATATCTCAATCCCTAGTTGTTTGTTTATTCTATCTATGCGAGACATGTTATAAATAATTTAAAATGCAAAAGTTAAGGCTAAATTGATCTCTTAATATTCTTTTGCATTTTATTTTTTGAATTTATTAGGGGTTTTTTCTCCTTTCTCTACTTCTTCATAAAATTGTAACGTGTCTCCTTCTTGAATTATCGGTTTACCGTCATATTGGATACCGCACTCTTGATTTTCTTCAACTGTGGTTACATCTTCTTTACCTGCTTGTAATTGAGTTAATTTTCCGTTTGCTACAATTTCTTTATCTCTTATTACTTCTATTTCAGCGTCTCTTTTTGCAACTCCTTCCAAAACTCGTCCGCCTATGATTTGATTATTTTTATTTGTTCTAAATACTGCTAAAACTTTTAGCTTCCCCAAGTCTTTCCTTTCGTATTCCTGGGGAGTTATTTGTTGCATTTCCTTCTTTACATAGTCAATTAATTCGTAAATAATAGAGAAAATATGGATTTTTGCTCCTCTTTCGCGTTGCAGCTGTTCAATATGGGGAGGAACTTTAACATTAAATCCTATAATTTCGGCATCAGCTGCTTCGGCTTTTTTTATATCTCCGTCCATTATATTACCCAGTCCTTTGCTTATAATTTTTACTTTTACTTTGTCTGTATTAATTTTTTCCAAAGCTTCTTCTACTGCCTCAGCAGATCCGTAAACATCGCTTTTTATTATTAAATTCAAATTTTTAGTATCTTCATTTTCTGTATTTGTCTGGGAATAAACCACTTCTTTTTGAGGGCGCTTCTTTTCTATCTTAGCCATTTTCTTCCCGGCTTGTCCCCCATTATCCCCCTGTATAATATCTCCTACCTCTGGAGCTATTTTTAATCCCAATATTTGAGCCGGCATAGAGGGAGTGGCTTCTTTTATAAGCTCTCCTTTATGATTGTAAATAGCTCTTACCTTACCATACTTTTTGTTTTTTATAACTATGGGATTATTAACCCTTAGGGTTCCGTTTTGGATTATGGCTGTAGCTATTGGACCCGCACTTTTATCAATATGAGATTCTACAATAGTACCGATTGCTGCTGTATTGGGATTGGCTTTTATTTCTTGTTTTCCGGTTTCGGTCAAAAGCAAGATCATATCTAACAATTCTTGCACTCCTTCCCCGTTTATAGCTGATATTGGAGTGCATATGGTTTTTCCTCCCCACTCTTCCGGAGATATTCCTAATTTATTAACTAACTCTTGTTTGGTTTTTTCAATATCTGCTCCTTCTTTATCAATTTTGTTTATTGCCACTACAAAAGGAAGTCTGGCTGATTCTATAATTTTATAAGCTTCCACTGTCTGAGGTTTAACACCGTCGTTAGCGGCTACTATTAAAATAGCAATATCAGCTACTTTAGCTCCTCGTCCTCTCATAGCAGTAAAAGCTTCATGTCCTGGGGTATCAATAAAAGTTATGGGTTTGTTGTTTCTTATTGCTTGATAAGCTCCGATATGTTGAGTTATTCCCCCGGCTTCTCCTTTCAAAGTATTTTTCTTTCTTATGGTATCTAATAATTTGGTTTTGCCATGATCAACATGCCCCATCACCACAATAATAGGTGGTTTTTCTTGAAGTGTTTCTCCGTCTTTGGCCTTTAAAGAATCTGCCAGTTTTTGTTCATCTTCATTTTGTTCCGGCTCTGTTTCTTGGCTCTCTTTTTGTTGTTTGATTTCGATTCCCAGGTCAGAACCAATAATAGAAGCGGTATCAGCATCTATTTTTTCATTGATAGATGTAAAAATACCGTTTTGCATTAGTTGGATTAGTACCTTGTTCACCGGTAACCTTATTAAAGAGGCAAAATCCCTTACCCTGATAAAAGTCGGAACTTTAATTGTTTTTGGCGCTTCTGTTTTTGGCGCTTCTGTTGGCAGTATTTGAGTTTGCCTTTGTTTATCTATTTTCTCTTTTATTTTGCTGCCTTCTTCTAATATCTTTTGAGCTATATTATTGTCTACTTTTATGGCTTTTTGTCCAATATCAAAACCCAATTGTGGCAAAATATCACGCAACTCTTGAGGGGTAACATTTAATCTTCTGGCTAATTCAGTAACATTCATAGAATTTGAGTGGGCTATTTTTAAGTTTATATAAATAAAATAACCTAATTTTTTGTTATTAGGTTTTTGGTACCTTAATTTATTAAATCCTACTGTAAAATATAGATTTAGTCAAATGTAACATTAACACCAATTTTTGTTGCTAATTTTTGTTAAATGGATTGGCAAGTATAAACTTAACGTTGTAATATTACGAAATTTGACAAAATTATCAAATTATGATATATTGTTTTTAGAAAATAAACAAATGGAAAAGTTGAAAGAATTGTATATTCAGTTAAACAAGAAAACAACCATCTTAACAGAAAATGAACCGAAGACTTGACAAAATAATTCAGATATGTTACGATAGCAATAGATAATACAAAAAACAAAACTGATCATTGAAAATTTGAAAACTAAATCCAGATACTTAATTTAAGTGATAGATAAATTGTTTTAAAATGAATCAATTTGCTTAATACAATGTTAAGTAAGTTTGTGGCAAAGTTTCTTTATAACAAGGAGATCAGCTGGAAAGGAAGCCCTAAACCCATTTCGTTCCCAAAAATGTCCTTGTTATCTCTAAAGGAGAGAAAATGAGGACAATTTGTTCTTTGTAAACCCTATCTGCCGCGACCGGCAAATAAAACCCATTAACCCCCGATCCGAGGGTTAAAATATCGGAGAAGGAGGAAATTATGCCCAAGTTAATTAGTATAAATAAGCTAGTCCGTCGACAAACGGCGGGCTCCAAGTACTCACATTTTACGGGTACTTGGAAGGAACTAGTAGAAAACCTGGTTGAGTTTCACTTTGGTGAGGCTGAGCAAGGTTACAAGGAAGGAATTCTCGTTCTTTCTCTTCCGCCTGAGGGTTTTTTCTCAGGCGTGATAGAATTGGACGAGGAGACTCCTCTCTATGCTAAATTCGCGGCACGGAGGCAGGGTGAAGTACCCTACATCCAAGTCACCGCAGCCGGGGGGGAGAAATTACCGGCTAAAGCGGTTGAGGCAATCCTCTACCGGCACGATGTGCTGGGAGAGGATGCTTCCACAAAGGCAGGATGGGAGCTTGTCTCCCTGAATGCCCGCTCGACGGTGGAACCGGGGCCAATGACGCCTATAACGATGGCCAGGAATTTTCTTGGCCTTACCGGCGGAACCAAGGCCGATTATTCGGCCGAGGAGTTCGCCGAAGCTATTCTCTTCTGGTCCAAGCGGGCCATGAAGGGGTAGCCTAAAAGAGTTTTGCAAGTTTCTCACACAAAAAACTTGTTTCTGTTCATGGATGTGTTGTCCATGCTGATGAGTCCAAAAGGACGAAACAGAAAAGCTAAACATTGTTGGTAAAATTTAAATTAAGCAAAACTTAATTGTTGAACGTTGAATGTTGAAAGGAAAAATGAAAATGCCATAAAACTTGACAAAATTATCAAATTATGATAATCTTATCTTTAGAAAATAACAAATGAAAAAGTTGAAAGAATTGTACATTCAGTTAAACAAGAAAATAACGACCTTAACAGAAAATGAAAACCAAAGACTTGACAAAATAATTCAGATATGTTACGATAATAATAAATAATACAAAAAACAAAACTGATCATTGAGAATTTAAAAACTAAATCCAGATACTTAATTTAAGTGCTAGATAAATCCTCATTCCATATATATGAGGAGCAATACTGGAAAGAGTTCATAACCTAAGATTAATAACTCGCTAAAGTTTGTAGATAGAATTTCAAGTATTAATTGAATTGTTTTAAAACGAATCAATTTGTTTAATACAATGTTAAGTAGGTCTGTGGCAAAGTTTCTTTATAACAAGGAGATCAGCTGGAAAAGAAGCCCTAAACCCGTTTCGTTTCCAGAAATGTCCTTGTTATCTCTAAAGGAGAGAAAATGAGGGCAATTTGTTCTTTCAAAACTAGCCGTATAACCTGTGAGTAGCGTTCTGCTTATAAGCTATTATAGTCAGAATGCTACTCATAGGTGAATAGCATATTTTCACCAGCACACAGTGTGCTGGTGAATAATAAAAACGGCTATAGCAAGAGCTATGGCCATAATAAAAGGAGGATTAAGATGCAAAGTAACGATGAAATAGCAAAAGGGTTTAGGAAGATTCAAAATAATGAGGTGGTGGCTACATCACCTGATTATGAAAAGGACAAGAAATTAAGAGATGAATTTCTGAAAAAGGGATGGATAGAATTTACCTATCCTTACGTTGTAAAAGGGAGAGATTTTCTTTTTCCCGATGTTGAGACCAAAGATATATTCTTATTTCATCCATCCTTGGAAGAGGATATAAGTTTTTGGGAGCAGAGAGGGATCTGTAGCTTTAGAGCTACAGAAGAAAAGGAGGACGAATTTAAATCCTGGCTGGAAGATATTCCAGAGGATAAGTACATAGAAATCTTCTAACAGATTTTATGTACTGGTATAAAGGTTTTTGTGCTTTTCCCTTAATTAGAAAGCTCCTTACTGATCATTGGTGGAGGTCAACCAGGATCAAAAATATTCGTAGAATTACGATGTTTTATTTGAGGACAAACCTCAAATTAAAAGAGTTTTGCAAGTTTCTCACACAAAAAACTTGCTTCTATTTCCGTCATAGGCGGACTGATGAGTCTTCCGAAGTAATATCGGCAAGACGAAATAGAAAAGCTAAACATTGTTGGTAAAATTTGAAAAAATGGAATGTTTCCGACTTTTTAAAAAAAGGACAAATCTCCCTATTTTTTCTCAACAATTAACCCCGCACCTTTTACTCTTCAAGAAGAGTAAAAGGTGCGGGGTAATTATTCCACAAAACAAGTTTGTTTTGTAAGTCCAATCTATCTGAGCTTATTCAAATATACATAACAATAAAAAAAGAAAAAGCTCCATCTAACCGATAGAGCTTTGTTTGATAGAGAGGTTTGATACCTTGCTTCAAAAAAGTCGCTTAAGTATCTCTGCAAGAAATAAAATACCACAAACAACACAGATTATAACAATTCCTCCTCTTACAAAATTTAATACCTCATCTCTCTGTCCCCCTTTTGTCTCTTCTTTTCTCCGCACATTCTTTTTTACTTCTTCTATTGTTATTCCTTCTCCTTTACTTAGCTCTGTCATTATTAGTTCTCTTCTCCTCTTTCTTTTTTCTTCTTTGCTCATTTTTACCTCCTTATATATTCAAATGAACATAAACTCTGATGTCTCTATGTCAAGTCAAAAAAAGATTCAAGCATTTTCACATCTTTCCTTTTTTCTATTTCCCTTACTCGTTTCTTTATTTCTTCAATTGTCACCTCTCTTTCTCTGCTTAACTCTGTCATCACCGTTAATATCAGCTCCCTTCTTATTTTCCTTTTTCTTTTTCTCTCATTCATTTTCTCACCCCCCCCCCATTGATATAATGTTTAAAGAACCAAGTTTTTTACCAACATCTAATCTAGACCTTATCATAAAATATTTAGATGTCAACGATTGTCTTGAATTAACACTTGAAATGCACGCCATTAAAAACTTGTCGTGGTGTTAAATAGTTAGAGCGTTTCTGTGATCAACTGTTCAATTTATGAACTGCGCACTGAACGTCTTTATCTGTAATTCTAACAAAAGAAGAACCCTTAGGGAAATATTGTCTCAATAAAGCATTAACTTTTCATTAGCTCCTCGTTGTTGAGGTTTTCCTTTGTCAGCAAAATAGACTAAGTCCTGCTCCTTCTTCTATCATCTTGTGTAAAGCAAACTCAGAGCCATTATCATAAGTAATTGTTTTACAAATCTTTCCTTTGAATTGTTGTTGGACTAAAGAATGAACCTCATCTGCCTTAGCAGTGGTTAAATTAGCTACAAGAAATCCAGATACTCTTTCTACATAAGTAACTATCCTTAATTTTCTTTCTCTTCCTACAAAAGTATCACCTTCCCAATCATCTAGTCTTTGTTTGTCTTTAACTTCTATTGGTCTATTGTGAATTGAGCGTTTATTGGCTTTATCTTGGATAAATTGGCTTAGTGCCGTATTTTCTTCTTTTCCTGCCTTGTCTTCTAAGAGCACTTAATTCTTAGAATTTAGTCCCCTGATTTTGATAAGTACAGAGTTAACTCTGTACTTTTGTTTTTAATTTTTTTGTGTCTTTGTGTGTGCTTGTCTTGACATTAAAGCTATACAAGCATAAGTATTCACTTAATATGTTTATGCATACCCGTGATATATGGTTAATTGTTAATAAACTATTTATACTACCTATGTTATATTTCAAGTGTTAATTCAGCAATTGGAAATAGGGGGACGTCTTATTTTCTCCTAATTTTTATTCTCCAATTTCTAATTTCTTAGCTACCGGCTTAAAACTTCGTCGATGTATAGGACACGGTCCATATCGGGTTAGGTATTCTATATGTTTTTTTGTCCCATATCCTTTATGCCTATCAAATCCGTAGTTTGGGTATTTTTGATGAAATTTTTCCATTAGTTTATCTCGTGTTACTTTAGCTACAATAGAAGCGGCGGCTATAGAAAATATACTAGTATCGCCTCCTTTTATCGCCTCTTGCTTATAACTGCAATTAGGGAGCGGAAACTGTCCGTCTAAAAGAATTATATTTGGTTTTTCTTTTAAGCTACTTAATGCTTTTTTCATAGCTAAAAAAGATGCTTGCAAAATGTTTATTCTATCTATAGTATTATTATGGACGACACCAATACCTATCTGGTTACAATTGTACCAAAGTGGCTGAATTATTTCCTCTCTTTTTTTAGAGGTTATTTTTTTAGAGTCATTTATTTCTTGCAGTATTTTTATGGAATGGAATTTTTTGTAAAAATTTTTATCCAAGATCACTACCGCGGCTATCACAGGGCCTGCCAAAGGACCTCGGCCTGCCTCGTCAATGCCAGCGACAAGAGGGTAGCCTTGTTGAAATAAATGGTGTTCGTGGTCAAGTGACAGCATTGATTGATGCGGGAATATTAGGTTTTTATAGTTAGGGAGTTGGGAGCAGTAAAATATATCAATATTTTATTGGGTTTTTTCTTTTTTATCTTTTTGTTCTTTTTCTTGAACATATTGATATGCCGCCAACGTTGCGATTGTTCCTTGTCCGCACGCCACAGTAATTTGCTTAAAAGGAGTGGTGGTTACATCCCCAGCAGCATACATACCAGGGGTGGTTGTTTCGCATTTTTCATTGATTTTTATTTGGGATTTCTCGTTTCTTTCTACGAATTTTTCAACCAGATCGGTTGTAGCTATCCTCCCTATTTCTATAAATACACCTTGAGCTTCAATCTCTGATTCTTTATCTTGTTGCTTATTATATACTTTAACTTGTTCTACGGTTTCTCCTCCTTCTATTTGTTTGATTTCACTGTTTTTTACTAATTGTATATTGTTTTTATCTTTAACCCCCTCTATCAATGACTCAAATGCTCGAAATTCTTCTCTTCTATGAACTAAATATACTTTATTGGCTATTTTGGATAGATACTCAGCCGCATCTAAGGCGCTATTGCCCCCGCCTACAACAACTACATCTTTATTTTTGTAAAAGGGAGCATCGCAATTGGCGCAATAAGTGACACCCTTGCCTGCGAACTTTTTTTCTCCAGGGATTTCCAATCTTTTAGGAGATAATCCTATAGCTATTATTACGGTTTTGCTATAAAAGACGTTGTTATTAGTGATGAGTTTGAAATTGCCATTTTCATTTTTTTCTATCTTTTCGACCTTTTTATTTTTCATTTCCATTCCTAGGGCGGTAGCATGTTCTTGCATTTTGCTTATAAGTTCATAGTTATTTATGCTTTTAAAACCCGGGTAGTTTTCTATTTCCGAGGCAAATATCATTTGCCCTCCTGGTTCTTTGCCTATTATTAAAGCACTCATTTCTCTTCTTGCCGCATAAATACCAGCAGTCATTCCTGCCGGACCGGCACCAATAATAATAGCATCATATAACTTTTTAATTTGATTTTGTTTAGACATAAAATAAAGTTATTAGATATAAATTAATATGTTTTCTCAAAAGTCTATCAATCCAATAAAGAATTCAACAAAAATAGTCCCAACCCGCGAAGAATAAAATAAATTTGCTTTTATTCTATATTCTTTTTTCTTAATAAGCAAACTGCTCATAAGAGTAAATGTGAGTTTTTAAATTTTGAATTTTAATTTTTTTGACTTTTTATTGTTTTGTTTGATATTATAAATTTAATCTGGTATTTAAATTAATAAATTTAATTAAATTCTTGTAAATTTAAAAAGTAATTTATAAGGATTTTGGTAATTTATGAATAAAGCATTATTATTCGGTCTTTTATTGGTTGGAGTAATAATCGGATACACCGGGGCGATTATAAGTAATGGTGATTCCGAAACTATTAATTCAGCTAAGGTCAAGAGGAAAGCTGAGCAATTTGTTAATCAGAATTTAGTGCCTCCTAATAGTGACAAAAAAGCCGAGATTAAGAAAGTTGTTGAGGAAGGTGGACTTTATAAAGTTTCCCTTAATCTAAGTGGAAAAACAATAGAATCCTATATAACAAAAGATGGGAAAACTTTTTTTCCGCAGGGGATGGATATTGATAAGATAAATAGTGAGAATAAAAATGATAGTAGTTCTCAAAAATCCAACCAAAATTCTCAACGGAAAAAAACCGTAAATACAAAGAAGGATACTCCTCTTGTTGAATTGTTTGTGATGAGCTATTGCCCTTATGGCACTCAAATGGAGAAAGCTATATTGCCTGCTGTTAAGGCACTGGGAGACAATATTGATTTTGATCTTCAATTTGTTGATTACCTAATGCATAGCAAAAAAGAATTAAATGAAAATTTAAGGCAACATTGCATAGAAAAAAATCAACCAACAAAGTTGAACGTTTATCTTAGTTGTTTTTTGGAGAGTGGTCAATCTGAAAAATGTTTAAGTGAAACAGGAGTTGATAGCAATCTTTTGGAAAGCTGCACAGAACAAATAGATAATAAGTATAAAATAACTGAAAAATTTAATGATAAAAGTACTTACCAAAACGGTTATCCTGTTTTTAATGTAAATAAAACTGCCAATGATAAATATGGGGTTTCTGGTTCTCCTACCTTAGTAATTAACGGCGAGGTTATTAAGCCGTCAAGAACTTCTAATGCCTTATTGAGGACAATATGTTCCGGATTTGACCAGGAACCGGAAGAGTGTTCCGAGAAGCTTTCAACCACTCCCCCTTCTCCAGGTTTTGGTTCCGGAGAAGGTAGCAATTCCGGGGGCAGTTGCAAGTAATACTGCTTTAGAGATTTGCTTTTCCTGGGTCAGGAATGGGTTTACATCTTTATTTTTTATTGCTATTGTTAGGTTTAGTTTATATATTTTGTAAGCATTTCCAAGTACATAAAACCTTAGGAGCAAAATTTAAAGCTGAATAAAAATTATAATTAACAAATCTTATAGTTAGGAGCAGTATTTCTTGAAATATATAAAAGGCTGTAACAAGAAAGATTCATAATAATATATTCTCTGCTGCAGATAAATTTAATTTTAGCACTTTTTTATGTTTTTCCTTAGAGAGTTCTTTACATTGTTCAGGTATATACAACATGTCGCGGGAAAAGTAATCTCCTAACCAAAAGATTAAATGTTTATGATGGACGTAGTATATATTGCCGTCGGAGTTTTAATCCTGGCAATAGGTTTTGTGATAGGCTATTTGGCGCGCAAAAAAAGAGTTTCTTCGCAAGTAAAAAAAGCAGAGTCAAGAGCGGAAAGAGTTGTTAATGAAGCAAAAACAAAACAACGAGATATTTTGCTAAAAGCCCAAAATAAATCCATAAAAATTATTGAAGATGCTAAAACTGAAGAAAAAAGAATAAGGCAAGAGATAAATCAATTACAAAATAAGCTTGAGGGAAGAGAAGAAACATTCTCTAAAAAATTATTAGAGTTACAAGACAAGCAACAAAAACTTCAAGACAAAGCCAATAAAATTAAAGAAATCAAGAAAAAGGCTGAACAATTACAAGAAGAGAAAAGGAAAAAATTGGAGGAAGTGGCTTCTATGTCAAAAGAAGAAGCTGAGAAGCAATTATTGGAAAAGACTGAAGAAGAAATGCAACAGGATTTAATAGTCAGAATCAATAAACTGGAAAAAGAAGCGGATGAGAAATACGAAGAAAAGGCTAAAGAAATAATTTCAATAGCTATGCAGAGAATTGCCTCTTCTTATGCTCCGGAAATGAGCACAACTAATGTTGATCTTCCAAGTGATGAGATGAAAGGACGAGTTATAGGAAGAGAGGGAAGAAATATAAAAGTAATAGAGCAATTGGCAGGAGTGGAAATAGTGGTTGATGATACTCCTAATGCTATAACTATTTCTGGATTTTCTCCCATTAGAAGACATATAGCTAAAAGGGCTTTAGACAATTTAATTAAAGACGGACGTATTCATCCAACCAAAATAGAGGAGGCAATCGAGGTTGCTAAAAAAGACTTAGCTATTGATATCAGAAAATCCGGGGAAGAAGCTATGTATGAAATCGGTGTTACCGGTTTTGAACCAAAAATAGTAGAAATAATCGGAAGATTAAAATATCGTAGCAGTTATGGACAAAATGCTTTAAGGCATTCTTTGGAGGTGGCTCATCTTTCTTCGCTTATAGCCGAGGAATTGGGTGCTGATGTTACTTTGGCTAAAAAGAGTGGTTTGTTGCACGACATTGGTAAAGTCATGGATCATGATATCAAGGGAACACATCCTGAAATAGGTGAAAATATTGCCAGAAAATTTGATTTACCTCAAAAAATAATAAATCCCATTAGAACCCATCATGATGATCATCCGGCTGATTTGATTTCAATTATTGTTAAGGTGGCGGATGCTATCTCAGCTTCCAGGCCCGGAGTTAGAAATGATACCTATGAACGTTATTTGCAACGTTTAGAAGAATTGGAAAAGATAACTAATACTTTTGAGGGAGTAGAAAAATCATACGCCCTTCAAGCCGGTCGAGAAGTCAGGGTCTTTGTTAACACTGGAGAAATAGATGACCTAAAATCTCATCAATTAGCTAAAGATATAGCCAAGAAAATAGAAGAGGAATTAAAATATCCGGGTGAAATAAAAGTTAATGTTATTAGGGAAACTCGAGTAACAGAGTATGCTCGATAAAAGATAAGAAGTAAAAATTAAATTAAACTTAAAATTTTGAATCCTAATGTTGTTATCCAATACCTCCTCAGCATGATATACTTGTTTTTAGAAAAATTTATTATAAATAATTTAAAGGATACCTAAATTTAATCCTTAAATTAATTTAGATATCTTAGAGTAATAAAAATATGAACAAGGCATCATTGATAGATCAAGTATGCGAAGAAACCGGGTTAAACAGAAAACAAGTAGCTGTTGCAGTGGATGCTATGTTAGATGTTATTATGGGTGAGCTAAAAAAGGATAATGAAGTGAGTCTTACCGGTTTTGGAACTTTTTTAACCAGAACCAGGCATGCCAGAGGAGGGGTTAACCCTCAAAATCCGAAAGAAAGAATTAAGATCCCTGAGGTGAGAGTGGCTAAATTTAAAACAGGAAAAACTTTAAAAGACTCCTTGAAGAAATAAAAAGATGGTGAATAAGTGACAAAAAGAAACTGTTTTTTCCTAACTATAAAAATAATTTTAGTTTTAGTGTGTTTATTATTTAAAGAGTATGGGATTTATAAAGAAATTTTTTTAAGAATCTGTTTTTTATAAAGCCAGATATCTTTGCCCTTATTAATTAAAATTGGGTAATCCGTTTTTTCTTTTTGCTCCTTTAGCTCAACTGGATAGAGCGTCTGGCTTCGGACCAGAAGGTTGAGGGTTCAAGTCCTTCAGGGAGCACCATAAGGACATGAGTGGTATTGAATTAGAGTGTTTGGTTTGGAGTTTATATCAAGGACTGAGGTGGATTAGACTTCTTTGGGATACTATCATAATTTTTATTCATTAGTTATGCTCGCCAATAGGCAAGTAGAAATTATGAATTAAAATAAAGATTTAATGCATTTTATATTCGTAATTTTTAGTTTGTAATTGTTTTCGGCTGGGTAGCTCAGTTGGTTAGAGCACGACACTCATAACGTCGGGGTCGTGGGTTCAAATCCCACCTCAGCCACAAAGGTTAATTTTCAATTTTTAATTGCCTTTTTATTTATTGTAAAGTCCTATTGAAAATTATAAAATAAAAATTGGCCACTTGCGCCGTTAGCTCAGCTGGCAGAGCAGGGGCCTCTTAAGCCCAAGGTCGTAGGTTCAATCCCTACACGGCGCACTGAAATAAAAACAAAAAAACCAAATAAAAAATTAAAAAGATTTGTAATATTTGAGCTTTATTCTCTAAATATCTTACTTTTTCATTTTGATTTTTAACTTAAAAATTATGGCAGTACCAAAGAAAAAAAGAACAAAGGGGTCTGGTGGAAAAAGAAGATCCCATGACAATCTTAAAAAAGTAGCTCTTGGAAAATGTCCTAAATGTGGAGAACCGGTTAGACCACATCGAGCTTGTTTAAATTGTGGAACCTATAAAGGCAAGCAAGTTATTGAGGTTGAATCATCTGCTAAAAAGAACGTATAACATAAAATTTTTCAGCCCTTATCAGCCCTTAAAATAATATTATGTCAAATAGACATTTAGGTCGTACAATAGCCATGCAGTCTTTATTTGTGTGGGATTTTAATGGTAAAAACAAGACAACTTTAGAAAGTATTGTTGATTATAATTTTGATAATTTTGCCTCTGTTTTTAATGATAAAGAATTTGTTTATCAACTGATCAAGGGGGTTGTTAATAATATTGTTAAGATAGATAAATATATAATAAAATACGCCACCCAGTGGCCATTAAATCTTATTACTATAGTTGATCGAAATGTTTTGCGTATAGGAATTTATGAATTATTAATGAATGATGAGGTTCCTCCTAAGGTTGCTATAAATGAAGCCGTTGAGGTGGCTAAAGCTTTCGGAGGTGAATCCTCTGGTAAATTTGTTAATGGAGTTTTGGGCACAATGTATAAAGATTATTTAAAACAAAAAGAAAATAAGCAAGACTAGAATCTATAAAACTAATATTTATAATTGTTGTATTGGTGAATTGTTATATTTTGGTATAACCATTCCCCTAATACAATGATTTAAGTCATTAATATGAATGATTTTTCTAAATTAGAAGAAAAAATAAATTTGACTTTTAAAAACAAAGATTTATTAAGACAATCTTTGGTTCATAGGTCGTATTTAAATGAACATTCTGATTTTTCCTTAGAACATAATGAAAGATTGGAATTTTTGGGAGATGCTGTTTTGGAAATTATAGTTACTGAATATTTATACCACCAATATCCGAATAGACCAGAAGGTGATCTAACTAATTGGAGGGCTAGCTTGGTAAATTCCAATATGCTTTCTTCTGTGGCTGAAGAGATAAATTTAGAGGATTATATTTATTTATCCAAAGGAGAGGCCAAAGATAAAAAATCTAAGGCCAGACAATTTATTTTAGCTAATGCTATGGAAGCAATGATTGGATCCATATATTTGGATCAAGGCAAAAAAGGTGCTGAACAATTTATTCATCAATTTATTTTATCTAAACTCGATTATATTCTTGAGAATAGATTATATTTAGATGCTAAATCCAGATTTCAAGAAAAAGCTCAAGAGCAATATGGCTTAACTCCTTATTATAAAGTATTAAGAGAAGAAGGTCCGGATCATGACAAGGAATTTGAAATGGGGCTATTTTTAAAAGATGAGATGATCGTCAAGGCCACAGGGACATCTAAGCAAGAAGGTCAAGTAAATGCGGCTATCAAGGGACTTGAGAAAAAAGCTTGGAAATAAAAAAGTAAAAGGTTGAAGGCTCAAAGCTCAAAGCTCAAAATTTATGATTGAAACTCAAAACTCAAAATTAAAAACGCAAAACCAAAAATTAAATGAAATCCAAAATCCAAAGCTCAAATGTCGAA
>JAGXOH010000015.1 GCA_023659985.1 Candidatus Falkowbacteria bacterium LH_S3
TAATGCCAAATGAAATCCAAAATCCAAATGACTAAATAATAAATAAAAAGTAAGAGGTAAAAAGTAAAAAGTAAGAAGGTAAGAAGTTTTAAGATTTAAGTTGTAGTTTTTAGCTTTAAGTTTTTAGCTTTAAGTTTTGACATTAGGATTTTGACATTTGGATTTTATTAAGTAGAAGTTTTGAGTTTTAAGTTGTAGTTTTTAGCTTTAAGCTTTAAGTTTTGACATTTAGTCATTTGACATTCATTTGACATTAGGATTTTGTCATTTGGATTTTATTCCTTTTGACTTTTGTTTTATCTATGTGTTATTATTTTTTAGTCAAGCTTAGAGGGGCTTGTTAAATTTTTAATATACAACATATAATAATTAATTTTGAAAATTTATGAGTAAAAGATGCGATATTTGCAAGCGAGGCTCGCAAAAAGGGGCTCAAAGATCCCATTCCAATATTAAGACCCTAAGAAGGCAAAGTATAAATTTGCAAAGCAAAAAAATAAACGGAAAAAAATTATTGATTTGCACCAAGTGTCTAAAAACATTAAAAACTAAATTTTAGTTTATTTTATGACTACTATGATGGTTTTTATAATTGCAGTGCTTATAATGTCTGCTATCTTACATGAATATGCTCATGGCTGGGTGGCTTATAAATTAGGAGACTCCACGGCTAAAGATATGGGCAGGCTAACTTTAAATCCCATACCACATTTGGATCCAATAGGATCTATTTTAGTTCCGTTGTTATTAGTTTTTTCCCCCTCCCCGGCAGTACTTGCTTGGGCAAAGCCAGTTCCTTATAATCCCTCTAATTTAGCAGATCCTGAATACGGAGATCTTAAAGTAGCTCTTGGAGGACCAGGAGCCAACTTTATTTTGGCTATTTTTTTTGGCTTAATGTCCAGGTTGATTCCTTTGGCTTCTGGCTTAAAAGTGAGTTTGTTGCAAGCTTCTTTTTGGGAAGGTGATTTTATTCACGTAATCACCCAAATGCAGGGATCATTATTGGTTTCCATATTTATAATGTCAATGGTGATTACTTTTATTAACCTTTTATTAATGGTGTTTAACCTTATTCCCATTCCTCCTTTAGATGGCTCTAAGGTGTTGATGACCTTTTTGCCTCATGAATGGAAAATGAAATTTAAAAGCATAGAGCCTTATGGTATTTTTATTGTTTTACTATTTGTGTTTTTAGGTTTAGCAAAATTTATATTTTTCTTTATATTTTTTTTAGCTAAATTATTGATCGCTTGATCGCTAAATTATTGATCGGATTTTAGGAAGCCTGAACTATTGACTAATTTTGCATCTTTTGATAACTTAATATCAGCAAATATCAGCAGTGATTCTAAGTTGATAACCTTAGCATTTTGCCGATACGATATTCGGTAAATTTTTTTATTTAATGATTATTTTGAAATAGTCAAATAATTTATTTATTTATTTTGAAAAATATTCTAAGAATATGCCAACAATTAATCAATTAATAAGAAAAGGGAGATTAGGGAGAAAAAAGAAAAGTTACACTCCCAAGTTAGCTTTGCATACGACATTGGATTCTTTGCACAGAAAAAAGAAGCATGACAAAAAGGGTGCTCCTTTTAAACAAGGGGTTTGTGTAAAAGTGGGAACTATGAGCCCTAAGAAACCTAACTCTGCGTTACGTAAAATTGCTCGTGTGCGGCTTACTAATGGAGAAGAGGTAACCGCTTACATTCCAGGCATCGGACACAATTTACAAGAACACTCTATTGTTCTTATGAAAGGAGGAAGAACCAAGGATCTTCCAGGTGTTAGATATAAGATAGTCAGAGGCGTTTATGATGCCAAAGGAGTGGAAACTAGACAAAATAGCAGAAGTCTTTACGGTGCTAAAAAAGGGAAAAAATAAAAAGCCGTAAATAATATAAATATTTTGGTTTATTATAATCAAATTACCTCATTGTTAAGTTTTATTTCTTAGCAATGAAATAAAAGAGTAACGAAATAATTTATTTTTTTATGCGAGGAAAACAAGCTCCAGTAAAAGATATAGAAGGTGATGTTAAATATAATGATAAAAATGTCGCCAAATTAATAAACTATATCATGAAAGATGGTAAAAAGTCTGTAGCTAGAAAAATTATCTACGAAGCTTTTGATGTTATTAAAAAGGAAACAAAACAAGACCCCAGACATATTTTTAATAAAGCTATGAAAAAAGTTTCTCCTTTGGTGGAAGTTAGAGGCAAGAGAGTGGGTGGTGCTAACTATCAAGTTCCTTTTCAAGTAAGAGGTAGAAGAAGATTTTTATTAGGATGTAGATGGATTATAGAGAATGCAAAGAAGAGGAGTGATTATACTATGGCTGAAAAGTTGGCAAAAGAAATATTGGACGCTTCCCAGGGCGAAGGGGCAGCTGTCAAGAAAAGAGAAGAAGTTTATAAGCAAGCTGAGGCTAATAAGGCATTTGCTCATTTTGCTAAATAATTTTAAGTAGAGGAATCTATTTTTTAAAATAGATTCTTTTCTTTACTAAATTTAAAAAATATCAACATATATTGAAATTAATAAAAATTTTGAATTTATTCCGTTTTTTTCGGAGAAAAAAATTTGAATTTATTAAAGTTTATGGCAAGAGATTATCCATTGGAAAAAATTAGAAATATAGGAATCATGGCTCATATTGATGCCGGTAAAACCACTGCTACTGAGAGAGTGTTATTTTATACTGGTAAAAAACATAAGATTGGTGAAACTCATGAAGGTCAAGCGGAAATGGATTGGATGGAACAAGAGAAGGAAAGAGGAATCACTATTACTTCAGCTGCTACCACCAATTTTTGGAAGGGCCATAAAATTAACATTATTGATACTCCTGGGCACGTAGATTTTACCGCTGAGGTAGAGAGAGCTTTGCGTGTTTTAGACGGTAGTATAGCTGTTTTTGACGGTGCTGCAGGAGTAGAGCCTCAATCAGAAACAGTATGGCATCAAGCCAGTAAATATAGCGTCCCTAGAATTTGTTTTATTAATAAAATGGATAAAATTGGAGCTGATTTTAATATGAGTGTTCAATCTATCAAAGATAGATTGACTAAGGATGCGGTGGTAATAAATGTCCCCATAGGAACTGAAGATAGCTTACGAGGAGTTGTTGATTTATTTGAGAAAAAGGCTTATGAATTTAAGGGCAAATGGGGAGAGGAGATAAATGAAGTGGAAATACCTGAAGATATGAAAGAAGAAGTGGATAAGCTAAGAGATGAAATGGTGGAAAAAATAGCTGAATGCAATGAGGATTTAATGGAAAAATATTTAAACAGTGAAGAGTTAACCATAGAAGAGTTAAAGAAGGGAATGAGAAAAGGGGTTATTTGTAATGAGATTTATCCTGTTTTAGGAGGAAGCGCCTTACAAAACATTGGTGTGCAATTGATGCTAAATGCGGTTATTGATTTCTTGCCTTCTCCTTTGGATGTAATAGATATGGAAGGTATGAATCCTGATAATGAAGAAGAGATTATTAAGGTTCAAGCAGATGATAGCGTTCCTTTCGCTGGCTTGGCTTTTAAAGTGGTTACTGATCCTTATGTAGGTAAATTATGTTTTGTAAGAGTATATAGTGGAACCCTACAAAAAGGGAGTTATGTATTGAATGTATCTACTGGCAAAAAAGAAAGAATCGCTCGTTTAGTTAGAATGCATGCCAATCACAGAGAGGATGAGGATATTGTTTATGCAGGAGATATTATAGCTGTGGTAGGGGTTAAAGAAGTAACCACTGGAAACACTTTATGTGATAATTCAAGGCCTATTATGTTGGAAAGCATGATATTCCCCACTCCTGTGATTAAAATCGCTATTGAACCGAAAAGTAAAGCTGATCAAGAAAAGATGAGCATAGCCTTGCAGAAGTTGGCTGAAGAAGATCCCACTTTTAAAGTAGAGTCAGATGAAGAAACCGGTCAGACCTTAATTTCCGGCATGGGAGAGCTGCATTTGAATATTATTATTGATAGACTTAAGCGAGAATTTAAAGTGGACGCCAATATTGGTGAACCACAGGTTTCTTATAGAGAAACTATTAAAAAACAAGCTGAAGCCGAAGGTCAATATATTAAACAATCAGGTGGTCGAGGTCAATATGGACATTGTTATTTAAGAATAGAACCATTAGAACAAGGTAGCGGTTTTGAATTTGCTAATAAGATAAAAGGTGGAGTTATCCCTCAGGAATACATACCAGCAGTGGAAAAGGGTGCTAAAGAAGCAATGGAAGACGGTGTATTGGTGGGCTATCCCATGGTTGACATTAAAGCCATTGTTTATGACGGTAGCTATCATGATGTTGATTCTTCAGAAGTAGCTTTTAAAATGGCTTCTGTGTTTGCTTTTAAAGAAGCTGTTCAAAAAGCTGACCCTGTATTATTAGAACCGATTATGAGTGTGGAAGTGGTTACTCCTGAAGAATATATGGGCAATGTAGTTGGAGATTTGAATTCCAGAAGAGGACAAGTCGGAGAAATGGGAGACAGATCCGGAGGTCTTAAAGTTATTTCTTCTAAGGTTCCTTTGTCAGAGATGTTTGGTTATGCAACTCAACTTCGTTCCATGACCCAAGGCAGAGCTAATTATACTATGGAATTCTTGCACTACGATGAAGTTCCCAGAAATATCATGGAAAAAATTAGAGAAGCTAAAGGATGATAAACATTTATAAACTCGGGTTTGACTAGAAGATATAATTAATATACAATATCATACATATTTTCCTTTATTGATTTATTTTTTCTTATGATGGATAAGTTATACAAAGCTTTGCAGATAGCTAAAATATCTGGAGATAAGGTAATTGTTGTAGATAGTGCCAATCCGGAGGTAGATGCTTTTGTTGTTATGGGGTTAAAAGATTATGAAGATATTATGTCAACCACAAATAAGGATAACCTAAATGTGAGAAACTTGACAGAAGAACAATTAATTGATAAGATTAACTGCGACATTGCATTATGGAAAAATGAAGATTTATCAAAAGATGTATTAGACGATGCAATTAAAAAAGAAAAGAATTTGGTAGATTTGGCAGATAAACAAGAAGAAAGTGAAGTTGTTGAAGAGAATATGTATTATTATCCAGACGAAAGTCTTTCAAAGGTATACGAGAGTAGCGGGCAAGAAGAACTAGAAGAGAATGAAGGTCATGGAGATCAAGAATACAAAGAAGAACATTCGGAATTTCAGGAAAAGGAAAGTTTATTTGAAAAATTTGCCAGAGAAGAAGAGAGGCAAAGAGAAAAAAGAAACCGTGGTTGGGAGATTCCCTTTGAGGTCAAAAAGAACGCGGATGAGATCCAAGAATAAATAACAACAAGATAATAAATATAATTATAAAAAATAATAAAACGGCACCCTTTCAAAATTCTATCTGAAGAAAACCTGAAATTTTATCACATTGTTATTTACTCTTTTGTTTTAAAAATAAGGGTAGAATTCAGGGGCCGTATTTGAAAACCATGGCAGAAAAGTTTGAAAGAACAAAACCCCATATTAATGTAGGTACTATTGGGCACGTTGACCACGGTAAGACTGTCTTAACAGCTGCAATATTGAAAGTTGTAGCTGCCAAAGGCCTTTCCGCTTCCCAAAAAACAGTTGAGCAAATTGATTCCGCTCCTGAAGAAAAAGACAGAGGTATCACTATTGCCACCTCCCATGTAGAGTATGAAACCGAAAACAGGCATTATGCTCACGTGGATTGTCCCGGGCATGCTGACTATGTAAAAAATATGGTTACTGGTGCCGCTCAAATGGATGGCTCTATTTTGGTAGTAGCCGCTAGTGACGGTCCTATGCCCCAAACCAGAGAACACATATTGCTTGCTAGACAAGTTGGTGTTCCTTCTATTGTTGTATTTTTAAATAAATGTGACATGGTTGAGGATAAAGAATTGATTGATTTGGTTGAAGAGGAGGTTAGAGATCTGTTAAAGCAATACGAATTTCCTGGTGATGAAATTTCTGTTATTAGAGGATCGGCTTTAAAAGCTTTAGAAAATCCTGATGGCGAAGATGCTGATGCTATTATGAATTTATTAAAGTCTTTGGATGAATATATTCCGCAACTCACTAGAGATAAAGATCAATCTTTCTTAATGCCTATTGAAGATATATTTAGCATTGAAGGTAGAGGTACTGTAGTTACAGGAAGGATTGAAAGAGGTGTTATTACTTTAAATAAAGAAGTAGAATTGGTTGGTTTTAAGGATACGACCAAAACCGTTGTAACTGGTATTGAAATGTTTAACAAATCCTTGGAACAAGGTGAAGCCGGTGATAACGCCGGAATTTTATTAAGAGGTATAAAAAAAGACGATGTTAACAGAGGTCAAGTTATTGCTAAACCCGGAACTATTACCCCTCACACTGATTTTGAAGCCGAGGTATATGTATTAAGCAAAGATGAAGGCGGGAGACATAAACCTTTCTTTAAAGGCTATAAACCCCAATTCTATATAAGAACCACAGATGTTACTGGAGAAATTGAACTTCCTGAAGGAACAGAAATGGTTATGCCTGGCGACACCGTTAATTTAACTGTTAAACTTATTGCTCCGGTAGCGTTGGAAGAAAAACAAAAGTTTGCTATTAGAGAAGGTGGAAAAACAGTAGGTGCTGGTGTGGTTACCAAAGTAATTAAATAAAATTTAGATATAGTTTGACAAATTTTGCTCCTAGCCCCGCCCATGCCATGGGCGGGGTAAAAATAGTTATTTAAATTAAGCCTTTAATAAAATTATGGTAGAGGAGAAAACAACAAAACAAGCTCAAGATAAAAAGGCAGCTGCTGATACAACTGTTAATAATGAAGATGTAAAACAAAAAATAAGAATCAAAATCAAAGCTTTTGATCATAAAGTAATAGATCAATCAGCCAAGACCATAATCGAAACAGCCGAAAGGACTAATTCACAAATTTACGGTCCTATCCCTTTGCCAATTGAAAAGAAGGTTTATACTGTTAACAGATCAACTTTTGTTCATAAAAAATCCAGGGACCAGTATGAAATGAGAATTCATAAGAGATTAATAGACATTGTAGAGCCTTATTCTCAAACCATAGAAGATTTATCAAACTTAAATTTGCCAGCCGGAGTGGATATTGAAATTAAAATGAGATAATAATATTTAAGATTTTATATCTTATGAAAGGTTAACAAAATATTGCTTGTAAGTTTGGACAAGTTATTGATTATATATCCACGATTTGTCCAAATTTATAAAATTGCCTTAAAGGTAAAATAGTAGATTTTTATTCTACTGGTTTTGTTGAAGCCAGTTTTTTATTAATATCTATGAATTTACGAATCAATTACCAATATACAAATATATGAAGTTTATATTAGGAAAAAAAATAGGAATGACACAAATTTGGAAAGAAGAGGAAGTTATATCTGTCACCAAAATTCAGGCAGGACCGTGTCTTGTTATTCAAGTAAAAAACGAAAAAAAGGACGGATATCAAGGATTGCAATTGGCTTTTGATGATAAAAAGGAGAAAAATATAAATAAACCTCAAAAAGGGCATTGTCAAAAGTTGAAAAACAAAAATAAAAATTTAAAGATTAATTGGAGATATTTGCGAGAATTTAGATTACTTACAGATGAAGATAAGCAACAAGAGGTAAATATGGGTGATGTTATTAGCGTGGAAACTTTTGAGGTCAGAGATAAAATTGATGTTTCCGGAACCTCTAAGGGAAGAGGTTTTCAAGGCGTAGTGAAAAGACATAATTTTAGCGGAGCTTCTAAGACTCATGGTACTAAAGATCAAGAAAGAATGCCTGGTTCAGCCGGGGCAATGGGAGTTGGTCGTATTTTAAAAGGTAAAAAAATGCCTGGTAAAATGGGTAATAAGACAATCACTATCACTAATTTAGAAATAGTTGATATTGATATTGATAATAATATTTTGTTCCTAAAAGGAGCTGTTGCCGGTGCTATAAATGGATTGGTTACCATTAAGGGTAAAGGTGAGTTAAAGCTAAGCCAATCTGAAGACTTTGCCGATGTTTTAGAAAAAAGTGTTGCCGAGCAAAAACAAGAACAATCAGCTGAACAACAAAACAAGGAACAAAAAGAGAATTTTGAAGAGAGTAAGCAAGAGCAAGTCAGCGCCCAAGAACAAAAAGGAGAACAAAGCGAAGAACAACCAGAACAAAAAGATCAAGATAGCACGAAAGAAGCTCCTGAAAAAAAAGATAAACCTGAGCAACAAAAGACATAGGAGAGCAAACAAAATAATTCCAGTCAAGAGAATTTAAAAGAGGCAAAAAGCTAAATAAAGCATTACCTGTTGCGTAATATGCATAGTAATATTTTAATAATTTACGCAATAAGCATTACGCATTACGAAATATTTTATGGTATTAACAGTCAATATATACAATCAAAAAGGCGAAAAAAAGGATAAGATGGATTTACCTGAATTTTTGTTTGATGTCGGGCTAAATGTAGAATTAATTCAACAGGCAAGAGTTGCTCAAATGGCTAACCAAAGACAAGTATTGGCGCATACCAAAACTAGAAGTGAGGTAAGAGGAGGAGGAAGGAAACCGTGGAGGCAAAAAGGTACCGGTAATGCTCGAGCAGGATCTATTAGATCACCGATCTGGGTTGGAGGCGGAATTACTTTCGGACCAAAAAAAGAGAGAAATTTTGCCAAAAAGATCAATAAGAAAATGAAGAGAAAGGCTATATTTATGGCATTAACAGATAAGTTTAAAAATAATTCTTTGTTAGTAGTAGATAAGCTGGAAATAACAGAGTTTAGCACTAAGGGGTTTATTAATATTTTAGTTGCCCTGGAAAAACAATTAACAGAATCTAAGCAAGATTCGGGTGAAGCCGGAAAAAGAAGCTTGTTAATGGTTAATGAAGAAATAAATGATAAATTAAAATATTCAGCCAACAACTTAACCAGAATAAAGATTTTAAATGTAAATAATATAAATATTTTGGATTTATTAAAATATAAAGATTTAGTAATGTCAGTTGGCGCTATTAAAAAATTAAAAGAAATATATAATAAATAGTTTTTAATATATGGCTCTATTTAAGAGAAGTAAAAAAGAAAAATCAAAAAAAGCGGATAAAAGCCAAACTGCTGGAAAAGATAATGCTCCTGTTAATAAAAAAGAGACTTCAATGAAGGATTTGTATTCTAAAGATACAGGCGATACAGGCAAAGATACAGGCAAAGATAAAAAAGACAAGGTTAAAACCGACGCAGACAAGGTTAAAACCGGTGCAAAAGATAAACATAAAGACAAAAAACATAAAGACAAAGGAGAATCTAAGCAACAAAAAGAAACTCCTAAGAAAGCATATAGAGTCTTGGTTAAACCGTTAATAACCGAAAAAGTCGGAGATTTAGCAAAGGAAAATAAATATGTATTTGAAGTAGCAAATAATGTAAATAAATTACAAGTAGCCGAAGCTATAAGAGAGGTTTATGAGGTTAAACCGATTAAGATTAATATTATAACAATAAAAGGGAAAAGAGTCAGGATGGGAAGAATTTTAGGGAAAAGAAAGGATAGAAAAAAGGCTATTGTTAAAATACCAAAAGGAAAGACTATTAATATTTATGAAGGAGTGTAAAATGATGAAAAAATATTATGGCATTAAAGAGATCAAAACCAACAACCCCGGCCAGAAGGCAAGCAACTTTTTATGATTTTTCTGGACTTTCTAAGAAAAAGCCGGAAAAGAGTTTGCTTGTGTCTAAAAAGAGAACAAGCGGAAGAAACAATCAAGGCAGGATCACTATAAGACATAGAGGTGGCGGAGCTAAAAGAAATATTAGAATTATTGATTTTAAAAGAAATAAATTTGATATTCCTGCCAAAGTGGAAACCATAGAATATGATCCTAACAGAGGTGCCAGAATAGCTTTATTAGCTTATAAAGATGGAGAAAAAAGATATATAATCGCTCCCAAAGATTTAGCAATAGGGCAAGAAGTTATCAGCTCAAAAAAACAAGTGGAAATAAAAACCGGTAATGCTATGCCTATAAAGTATATTCCTTCAGGTATTCCTGTTTTTAATGTGGAATTAGAACCAGAAAAAGGAGCAAAGTTGGCTAGAGGAGCCGGAAATGCGGTTTATATTATGGGTGTAGAAGGAAAATATGCTCAGTTAAAAATGCCTTCCAATGAGATAAGATTAATAAAGAAAGATTGTTTATGCACCGTAGGTAGAGGGAGTAACTCAGAAAGAAGGCATGTTAAAATAGGTAATGCAGGTAGAAAAAGACATTTGGGGAAAAGACCTACTGTTAGAGGAACAGCTATGAATCCGGCTGATCATCCTCACGGAGGTGGTGAAGGTAAGCAACCTATTGGAATGAAACATCCTAAAACACCTTGGGGTAAGCCTGCACTAGGAGTTAGAACCAGGAAAAAGAAGAAGATAACCAATAAATTGATCATAAAGAGAAGATCCAAGAAAAGAGGTAAAAAATAATTCCAAATCAGCAAATTATAAAGTATTTCAATATAAGAATAAATTATAAAATAATATGGCAAGAAGCTTAAAAAAAGGACCATACATTAATCCCAGAATAATCAAAAAAGTTAAGGATATGAAACCAGGAGATAAGACCGTTATTAAAGTTTGGGATAGGGCTTGTACAATAACACCTGAGATGGTAGGTTTTAATTTCGGAGTTTATAATGGAAAAGAGCACGTACATGTCTTAATAGAGGAGAACATGGTAGGTCATAAACTTGGAGAGTTTGCTCAGACCAGAAAATTTAAAGGACACGGAGGAAAAGCGGCAAAAAAGGGTAAAAAATAAAAGATTATTATCTTTCAGAATTAAAGATTACCAAAAAATTATAATTAAAGATTGAGTTATGGATGTTAGAGCAAAAGCAAAACATATAAGGATATCTTCAAAGAAAATGAGGTTGGTGGCAGATATTGTCAGAGGTATGGAGGTTAATAAAGCATTATCCCAATTAAATTTTGTTAATAAAAAATCCGCGAAACCGATTAAGAAATTAGTGGAATCTGCTATAGCTAATGCCAAACATAACTATAACTTAGATAAAAATAATTTATTTATAAAAGAAATCAGGATAGACAAGGGTAGAACTTTGCATAGATGGACACCCAGAGCTTTGGGTAGAGCTACCCCCATAAGAAAAAGGAGTAGCCATATAAGTTTAATATTAGGGGAGTTGGTTGACAGTGGGGTGGTAAAATCCAAAAAGCAAGAAATAGCAGCCCCTGTAAGTTTGGAAGAAATGGCTAAGGGGAAAACCGGAGAAAGTAAGGAGAATAGAAAAAAGGAAAATAAAAAGACTTCAAGAAGTACTGCTGAGAATACAGAGAAAAATGGGAAGACAGAAGCTTCAAAAAGAAAATCTGTTGAAAATCCAAAAGAGCAAAAAAATCAGGAAGAAAGCAAATAAAATTTATTTAATATACTAAATTATGGCAAAAAAGGTAAATCCCAAGATATTTAGAATAGGAATAACAAGAACTTGGCCTTCGGTTTGGTTTAAGCAAGGTCAAGATTATATTAATAGTGTTAAACAAGATTCTACTTTAAGAAAATATTTAAAGAATACTTGGCGAGAAGCCGGAATTGATGAGGTTAAAATTGAAAGAAATACCAAAAATATTAGTATTGATATTTATACTGCAAAACCAGGGTTGATCATAGGAAGAGGAGGTTCAGGAGTAGAGGATTTAAAGAGAAAGATACACAAAAAGTTTTTTCCGCAACCAAGCGGTATAAAGTTGGGAGATATTAATTTAAATATAAAAGAGGTAAGTAGGCCTAATTTGAGTGCGGAAATGGTTATGCAATCAATGATCGTAGATATAGAAAAAAGAGTCCCTTACAAGAAAGTTATGAAACAAGCTATAGATAGAGTGCAGAGAGCAGGGGCTTTGGGAGTAAAGATAATTGTTGCAGGAAGACTGAACGGAATTGAAATAGCAAGAACAGAAAAAATCAGTGTTGGCAAAGTTCCTTTGCATACATTAAGAGCTGACGTGAGTTATTCTCGCGGATTTGCCAGAACATCTTATGGTACTATTGGTATAAAAATTTGGATATATAAAGGAGAAGTTTTTGAAAAAGACAAGGATAAAACAGGAGAAGTTTACTAAATCTTCTTAAAATGAATTTTTATTATAGTAAATAAGTCAAAATACATATGTTAATGCCTAAAAAGCAAAAATATAGAAAACACCATGTTAGTAAAAAGTTTGGTAAGGCAAGCAGAACTATTAATGTTAATTTTGGTAGTTATGGTTTAAAAAGTTTACAGGCCAAATGGATAACTTCTAGACAAATAGAGGCTACCCGTAAAGTCATTACCAAGTATACCAAGAAAGGCGGAAAGATATGGATAAGAATTTTCCCTGATCAAGGAGTAACCGCTAAAGGAGGAGAAATTCCTATGGGAAAAGGAAAAGGTGATGTTGATCGCTATGTGGCCATTGTTAAGCCAGGAATGATATTGTTTGAGATAGAGATAGCTTCAAAAGAGCAAGCTTATGAGGCATTAAATTTGGCTGCTTACAAACTACCGGTTAAATGTAAAGTAGTTGAAAGATAATAAAAATACATATAAATATTCATATAAGTTATGAAAAGTTATAAAGAATTACAAAAAAAAGAAAACAAAGATTTGCATAGATTATTAGCAGAATATAGGGAGCAGTTAAGACTGCTTAGATTTAAAGTGGCTAATAATCAACTTAAAGATGTGAGTCAAATGAGTAAAGCCAAGAAAACCGTAGCCAGAATATTGACTATGCTAAATTATAAAGAAAAAGGCAAGAAATAGTAATTAATTTATTTTATTATGACGGAAAAGGGGACAAAACAAAATAAAACTCAGCAAGAAGAGAAAAAGGTGCAGAAGAGAAAGTTTAGAGGTATTGTTGTTAACGATAAAATGGATAAAACCATAACAGTGAGAGTAGGTACTGTTAAACAGCATCCCAAGTATAAAAAGAGATATTATGAAAGTAGAAAATTTAAAGTACATGACGAAAAAAATCAGTTTCAAAAAAAAGATTATGTTGATTTTATAGAATGCAGACCTTTAAGTAAAAGCAAAAGGTGGAGAGTTGTCTATAAAGGTAAGTAATTTATTTTTATAATTTTTATATAAGTATGATTCAAGTACAAACAAGGTTAAAAGTAGCAGACAATTCTGGAGCCAGGGAAGTGCAATGCATTAAAGTTTTGGGAGGATACAGAACTAGATACGCCAGAATCGGCGATGTTATTACAGCCACGGTTAAAAGTGCTGCCCCTAACTCTTCAATCAGGAAAAGTGATATTGTAAGAACAATAATTGTTCGCACCAAAAAAGAGATAAGAAGAAAAGACGGAACTTATTTGCGTTTCAATGAAAATGCTTGTGTTATTTTAGATAAAGAAAAATATGAAATGAGAGGAACCAGGGTTTTCGGCCCTATTGCCAGAGAAGTCAGGCGTACAGGGTTTTTCAAGATAGCGTCCTTAGCGCCAGAAGTTTTATAATGGTTATATCCAATGTTTTCAAACAGAGGGTGATAGCTATGGTATATATAGATGTAGATTGATACATAGTTGGCATTGATCGGAAAAGTTGCAACTATATATTAACTTATACTATAAATATCTACTATGTATCAACTAATAAATATTATGTGGAAGATAAAAAGAAAAGACAAAGTAAAAATTATTAACGGAAAAGATAATGGTAAAACCGGTAAAGTTTTGCAAGTTTTTCCAAATAGTAATAAAGCAAGCGTGGAAGGAATTAACATTCTAATAAAACACCTTCGGCCAAGAAGACAAGGAGAGACTGGCCAAAGAGTGGAATTTCCTGCACCTATGGATATTTCCAATTTGGTTCTTGTTTGTCCCAAATGCGAAAAGATTACTACTAGGGTTGGGCATAAGCATATTGATAAGAAGGTTAATGAAGATAAAACCAAAAGAAAAAAGGTTAGAATCTGCAAAAAATGTTGGGAACCTATTGATGAATAGCAAAAAGTCATTTATAATAATTTTTTAGTTTATATAGTTAGCAAAAAAATATGAGATTAAGACAGTTATACAAAAAGAAAATATTATCGGAATTAAAGAAAAAGTTTGGTTATAAAAACAGTTTTCAAGCTTCGCAAATGGAAAAAGTTACTTTAAATGTTGGATTTGGCAGAAATTCTAAGGACAATGAATTTGTTGATGAAGTATTGAATAATTTGACTAAAATAACCGGGCAAAAACCGGTTGTTACTAAGGCTAAAAAATCTGTTTCCTCTTTTAAGGTAAGAGAAGGAATGGTAATAGGGGCCAAGGTAACGCTTAGAGGGCAAAGGATGTATGATTTTGTTGAAAAATTGATTAATATAACTTTTCCCAGAGTTAGGGGTTTCCGTGGTATTAGTGAAAATGTGGTAGACGATCAAGGTAATTTATCAGTTGGCTTTCAGGAAAGTACTTCATTTGCCGAATTGGAAGATCAGGATATAAAGAATTTGCATGGATTAGAAGTTTGCATAACAACCACTACCAAAAATAGAGAAGAAGGATTGGAGTTGTTTAGATTATTAGGTTTTCCGTTTAAAGAATCAATGTCTGATTACAGATCTTAACCAGCAAAAAAATATTTTTAAAATAAATGTTATAATAAAATAAATATGGCTAAAAAAGCATTATTAGCAAAAGCAAAAAGAAAACCAAAGTATTCCACTAGAATTGTTAGGAGGTGTTGGAGGTGCGGACGAAGTAAGGGTTATATGAAAGATTTTGATTTATGTCGGATTTGTTTCAGGGAGTTAGCTGAAAACGGAGATCTACCAGGAATAAAAA
>JAGXOH010000016.1 GCA_023659985.1 Candidatus Falkowbacteria bacterium LH_S3
TATGCGTGTTGCACTTCACATTTAATTATACAACCGCATTGGTAATTGCTTCTTTAATGGCTCGCTCTGGTATCTGGTATTGAGTAACAAATCCTGAAGAAATTTTTATTCCGCTTCTTAAAAAAGTCAAAACATATTCATGCGCATCTTTTAATTGTTTTACAATATTTCCGTTTATATTTTTAGGGGTGCTTATTAATTTTGGCGTTTCTTTAATGGTTTCAATTGTCCCGCTATATTGAAAAATTCGCATTGCGCATTTTGTCTCCTTTAGGTCGTTTGGTTATTCGGCAAAAGGAAAAACCGTGTTCCGCGTAGGCAGTAATACTCCCTTATCGTTTTTGCGAGCTAAACCAGTTTTTTCTAAAATTGATTTAATATCGAGATTTTCTATATTGCGATTATTTTTCCATAGTTTAAATTCGTTAGTATTCAATAAATTAAAATCAACTTTTACTAATTCTTTACTTGCTTTTTCAAATCCTTTTGCGTAAGCGAATCTGACAACTTCTTGAGGCGTTAATTTTTTGTTACTTTTTTCTTGGCGAATATAAACATGATTATCTATAGAACGCAAACTATCTGTCACCTTTGGTATAGATAATAAAGCAATGCTTTTTCCTACCTCTTTTACTAAAATCCTGTCAGGCGGCCAAATTGAAGCTAAAGGTGGTGTAATCCGCTGAATTTCTCTTCCAATGGCGTCCAAATTGTTTATGTTTTCCTCTATACCAAAAATTCTATCAAAACTTTTTAATTTGATTTCTTCAGGATCGCTGACGCCTAAAACAATAATTCCGCCATCAATATTCGTCATAGCAACTATTGTTTCAATAATTTTTCTAACTATCCTGCTGTCACCACTTAAACGCTTAAATTCAACATTTTGATTTTCTGCAGGAATTTCTAAAATACTTTTTACTAATTCTTCTTGTGTCATATTTTTACTACCAAATCAACGGCTTTATTATTTTTCGTCATAAGATTAATAATATGGATTATTCTTTTCGTTGTATTTCATCAAGTGTTTTGTTTTATTCATCTTTCCAATCTTTCCATCCATTTGAATTGCTGCTATAACTTCACCATCATTACTTTCATAACAGTTTACGATTTACCATTTACCATCTGCCCTCATATCCCAACTTATTCGTCTTCAATCATCTGCTGCAAGCGAAGTGCATTGTGCGCAGCATAGCCGTTTTCATCATTGTCAAAATAGCAATAAACCGACAGGCCATCTGAAGCCCAATTCTGGATGGATGTAGCCCAGGCTGCCAGTGTGTTATCGTTATAATTCCCCTGATAAGCCTCCTCTTCTGGCCCGTGAAGCCGGATGTAAACAAAATCGGCTGTGATTTCTAAGGGGCTCTGATGGCCGGCCAGTTCATAAATGCAAAAGGCCGCATTATTGGCGCGCAGAATCTCATAGATGCGTGGATTCCACCAGCTCTCGTCCCGAAATTCAAAAGCGCATCTGCAATCTTTGGGCACAGCCTTGAAAAACTCCTTTAAACGGTCTGGATTGCAATGCCAGCGTGGGGGCAGCTGAAACAGTATTGGCCCCATTTTCTCATCGAGACCCCGGACATTGTCCATAAAATTGGCTACAGGTTTATGAGGATCTTTTAACTTTTTAATGTGGGTAATATAGCGGTTGGCCTTGACGGAAAAGAAAAAATCGTCTGGCCCGCTGTTTTGCCACTGCATAAAGGTTTTTCGCTCAGGCAGGCGATAGAAGGTATTGTTAATCTCTACAGTCCGAAACTGTTTGGCATAATAGGCAAACCACTCTTTACTGCTCAAGTTTTTCGGATAAAAGGGACCTTTCCAGTGCTTGTAATTCCAGCCCGAAGTACCAATATGAATTTTGGATGTTGCTTGATTCATCTTAGTCTTTTTTCTGATTTAATCTTCTAAGATATAATATAATAATTTTATTTTACGTGCAATCCAACAGTCAAAAACAGGGACAAAAGAAGCATCCGTGTCTTTCATTTTCGCGGTGTTTCCGGAAGCTGGAATTCTGCAATCACTGGCAGGTGATCTGAAATCGACCATGTATCCTCCTGACGCACCTTATGCGTACCGAGTGTAAGGTTATCGGCGTAGAATATGTAGTCAATAGTTTTATTGGGCTGATCAATCGCCGGATCATTTGGAAAATGCGTATACCAGGCTACTGGATTTTCGCTGTTGACCGCCTCCAGTCCGGGGACAGCCTTGTAAGTATCAAATAAGGGCTTGATTTCTGTTTGACGATGATACTTTTGTTTTTCCTTCTGCGAGAGATGCTCATATGCGCGGCCCGGCGGCAGCAAGTTGTAGTCCCCACCAGCAATCCAGGGTGTATGATTTTCAGACAAGCGGTCAAAAATTTGTTTTACTGCGCTCACTTGTTTTTCCATGGTGCAAGTCCCCTGGGCAAAAGCAGACAGGTGGGTGTTTAACGCGGCAAAGGTGCCGCCGCCGTCAATGGGTAGACGAGTTTCGAGAACGGCGCGCTTAAGATCGTATTGCTGCTGGAGCAAGCTTTCCGGAATCAGGGGGAGCTGATATCGTATAGCATCTGCGATACGGTACTTGGAAAAGGTGACCAGCCGCATGCCAACTGCACCCATAATTGCCGGGTGCGGGACAAAATCGGCTTTCCAGTACCAGGCTGAACTGCGGCACGAATATTTGCTTGGCAGCAATTCGAGCAAGTCATGGACTTGGTTTCGGTAGTCTGTGCGCCTGGCGCCAGTATCGACTTCCTGAAGTAAGATGATATCCGGATCTTCTGATTCGATGATATCGGCAACCGAGTGAAGGGTCTGCCGGATTGCCGCAGCAGAGGGACGTTTATCAGCACCACCCTCATAGAAAAAGTAGTAACCTTTCCCTGCCATGTACTGCACATTCCAGGAAAGTACCTTAATCTCCTGTCCCGGCTGCAGCAACGGTGCCGGCTTGTTGCAGTGCACAGGTTCTTTCTGGGTTTGGTCGGGATGAAAAGTGATCAGCCAGGTCCAGACAAAAAAGATCCCGCAAACAAGTGCCCCGACCATTAGAATATAAAGTGCGTATTTAAATACTATTTTGATCATAAAAAGCTATTGACATAATTAAACTCTATATCAAAAAGCAAATTAGCTATGCTCAATTCTTCCGTGAAGATAACCAAATTTTGTCTGATCGGTAAAACTTGATGAGCACAAGGATTTGGCACAGGTACCAAACAATGATCCTATATTTAAGGCTTACCAGGCCGTTGAGCTGGAAGGCACTAAGGCCTTTTGAGTCAAAAAGGAGGTTTATGGTCAGGATTGGACATTGGAATCTTCACCATCACTACTTCCATAGCAGTTCACGATTTATTATTTACCATCTACCTTTCAAATCCTTATCTCCTTCACCCAGTCCTGATTTTCCAGATACCAATCTACTGTTGATTTAAGCCCTTGTTTAAGCCTTATCTCCGGCTCCCAACCTAATAGTCTTTTTGCTTTGTCAATCGAGGCCCGGGTAGCAGGAACATCTCCTGGGTGAACTGGTTGCTGGTCAATCTGGGCTTTCTTTCCCAATAGATATTCGATTAACTCAATCAACTTGCGTATACTAACAGGGTGAGCACCACCTAAATTAAAGATCTCATACCCTACTGGCTTCAACGCAAGTATCGTTCCTCGCGCGATATCGTCCACAAAGGTGAAAGCACGAACCTGCGTGCCATCGCCATAAAGAACTAATGGCTCTCCCTCTGCTATCCACTTGATGAACCGAAATATGCTCATATCAGGACGTCCTGCTGGACCATAGACTGTGAAATAGCGAAGCAGTGTAATATCCAAGCCATATAAATGATGATAAGTATAACACAACTCCTCAGTTGCTTTTTTGGAAGCCGCATAAGGAGAGAGAGGGTGATCTGTAGATTGATCTTCATAAAATGGGTGACCGGATTCAAGAGGAACACCATACACACTAGAGCTGGAAGCGGCTACAAACTTCTTGATTTTGTTATCTTTGCATAGCTCAAGAAGGTTAAGAGTACCGATTACATTTGTCCTGTAGTAAACCCATGGATATTCCAGACTTTGCCGCACACCAGCTCGCGCTGCTAAATTGATCACCGCAGCAAACGGTCCAGTACTCGCAAATATCTCGCTTAAACTATTCTTATCAGCAATGTCCAAGTGGTGAAATTGAAAATTTGCTTGATCTTGTAGCTGTTTTAGTCGCCACTCCTTTAACTGTGTATCATAGGCATTGTTTAAATTATCTACCCCAACAACTTTGTATCCTTGTTGCAATAATAACTCACCAACTTTTGAACCGATAAAACCTGCACAACCAGTTAATAGAACTGTTTTCAATGTTTTTTCATATCCTTCTGCTGCAATCATATAATTTGAATTAAAGAGTAAAAAATTAAAAATAACTATGAAAACAGTTCTTGTTGCTTATCTTTCCTTTTATCTTCATTAAAAATCTTAATGACTCCATATTGACCATCATACCCCGGTTCTATAATCAGCCTCTCCTCTCTAACCCGGCTAATTCCTTCCACTATCTGCGGGGTAGTAACTTCTTTTAACTTATTTAGATCAACATCTTTAATTACATTAATCTCAGGTCCTAAATTTTGAATAATTTTTTTATACTCAGATTGTACTTTTTGAGAATTGCGACTTTTAATACCAAAAGATTCCGCAATAATTTTATCAAGTTCAACTAACTTTTTATAACCAATAGAATGAGGCGGCTTGTACCCTTCTTCTCTGTCAGCTAATTCTTCCACTCTATTCATAACCCCAATAGTCAAGGGCTTTTTACAAACAGGACAAATACCCTTGTTTTTCTTTGTTTTCTTTGGGGTTAATCTAATTCCACAGTTACGATGCCCATCATAATGATACATTCCTTCTTCAGGATAAAATTCTATAGTATATTTTAATTTAGCAGAATCATTGTTCTTAATAGCTTCATATAAAATATGGTAGTTAGCCTCTTCTAAATCAAAAACATTAGCTTCCCTGGCTATATTTGGTAAACTGTGAGCATCAGAGCTTGATAACAAAGTATATTTATCTAATTCTGATAAACGCCAATTCATTTCTGGGTCACTAGATAAACCAGTTTCATAAGCATAAATATTTTCAACCTGGTCTTGAAAGCATTCTTCCATAGCATTAAACCCTGATTTAGAACCAAAAACAGCAAACCAAGGAGTCCATATATGAGCGGGATAAATTAAAAAAGAAGGATGTATTTTTAAACAAATTTTTACCAACTCCGGAGCTTTTATTCCTAATATTGGCCTACCATCTGCTGTTAAATTATAACGCTCCCCTAAATACTTATTTAACTTTTCAGCTGCTTCAATATTTGGAGCGTTAACCATGATATGTATTCTTCTCACATAGTCTCCATCTTTATATATAAGAGCCAACTCAGTTGCCAACAAAAATTTAACTTTTGCATCCTCCTTGCTCTTTAATTTGTATAAACCTGAAGTATTTATCTCTTCCAGTTCTTCTTTAATACTTGAAAACCATTGAGGATAAGTAAAATCACCGGTAGCAATAATATCAACACCCTTTTGTCTACAAGCATAATCAATATTATCCAAAGTTAACATCTTTGAACACGCCCGAGAATATTTAGAATGAATATGTAAATCAACAATCTGTTCCATAAAAACCTAATAATTATTTGACACGGCCAATAACTCACTTATTATATAAATAAAAAACAATTAAATAACCGAAAAAAGAATAAAGAAACCGATAATACCAGTTTCTTATTTGCGTAAAATTATATATTAAAGAAAAGTTCTAATTTTCTTTACGATATCATCAGGAGTAAAATGCGCCTTTATCATATAATCATTAGCTCCCGATTTTTTAGCCTTGTTCACTTCTTCTTTTTGGCCTAAATTTGATAGCATAACTACGGGAACGTTTTTAATGTTTTTATTTTGATTATTTCTAATTTTTTCCAATACTTCAAAACCGTTGATACCAGGCAATATAATATCTAACACAATTAAATCTGGCTCTTTTTTCTTTATCGTCTCTATGGCTTCTTCTCCGGTTGAAGCAGCCCAAATATCATACCCTGCACTACTAATTTTTTTAGCAGCCAACTCTTGCAAAAAAGCATCGTCTTCTACCAATAATATTTTTTTAGTTTTAGTCATATTTTATTGTAATTTTAAAATTAGCCTTTTTTAAATTTAACAAAATTCAGAATTAAAGTAAAGCAAACTAAATTTGCCTCGCACCTCTGCTAAATTGCCAAAAGCTGTAAGCTGTAAGCTGTAAGAATATTTTGGCATTAAATTTGCCTTCGGCAAATTTAATGAGCTTCGAGCTTCGAGCTTTGAGCCTTCAGCAATTAAGCTCCGCTTAATTTACCTTCAACTTTCAACCTTCAACTTTCAACTTTCGGCAATTAACTATTTTTATTTCTTTCAACTTTCAACCTTCAACTTTCAACAATTAAGCTTCGCTTAATAATCTATCCTTTGCTTAATTTAAAATGCTTCGTTTAATTCTTTTGGAGTCCAATATATATCTGAACTTATTCATATTCAACTACTACCACATCCAAATTTATTAAAAATTATTCAACTGTTACTGACTTTGCTAAATTCCTAGGCTTATCTACATCTTTACCTTTTATTACAGCCATATGATAAGCAAAAAGTTGCAAAGGAATTACAGACAAAATCGGAGTTAGCATTTCCAAGGTCTTGGGAATATAAATAACTTCATCTACAATGCCGGCTACTTCTTTATTACCTTCAGTAGTTATGGCAATAACATTTCCGCCACGCGCTTTTATTTCTTGGATATTACCTAAATTTTTTTCATAAACACTGTCTTCAGGAACAAGAAAAATAGAGGGAAAATTTTTGTCTATCAAAGCTAAGGAACCATGCTTAATTTCCCCTCCGGCAAAACCTTCAGCGTGAATATAAGATATCTCTTTTAATTTTAAAGCTCCCTCAAGTGCTATGGGATAATTATATTTTCTCCCTAAGAAAGCAAAGTTAGGTACTTGATAATATTTTTTAGCAATACCGGCTATTTTTTCTTCATTTTCCAAAACCTTTGATATCTTTTCCTGAAGTTTCTCTAATTCCTGAACAATTCTTTGCCCCATAGGAAAAGACATATTTCGTATTCTACCCAAATAAACAGTCAAAAGAGACAAAGTCACTAATTGAGAAGTAAAAGCTTTAGTAGAAGCTACGGCAATCTCTGGGCCTATGTGATTGTATATGCCGGCAGTAGTAGCTCGAGCTACACTGGAGCTAACCACATTGACTATACCTAAAGTAGTTATATACTTTTTATTTGCCTCCTTGATGGCTGTTAAAGTATCAGCGGTTTCACCTGATTGACTAACTCCTAAAATAACAGAATTTTTATTAAAGCAATATTTACGATATCGAAATTCAGAACCTACTATAGATTTAGTAGACAAGTCAGCATATTCTTCCAACATATATTCTCCTACTAAACAAGCATAATAAGCGGTGCCACAAGCTACACTAATTAAATCTTTCATATCATTCAATTCCTTGGCTATATTATCCAAACCACCTAATTTAACATTTCCTTCTTCAGCAACTAATCTTCCTCTCAAACTATCTGTTACTGTTTCTGGCTGCCCGCAAATTTCTTTTAACATAAAATGCGGATATCCATTTTTCTCTAATTGTTCAATACTCCAATCCACATACATGGCTTTTTTCTTCTTGTATTCATTAGCTAAATTAAAGATATCAAAATTAGATCCATTTATATCAACTATTTCTTCATCTTCTAAATAGATAACATCCCTTGTTTGCTTAATTATGGCAGTAACATCAGAAGCAACAATTACTCCGTCTTCAGCCAACCCCAAAACCAAAGGACTGCCTTTTTTAACTGCCACTAATCTGGATGGTTCATCTTTATGAAAAGCCACAAAACTATAAGCACCTTCTATGTCATGCAGAGATTTTTTCAAAGCTTGAGCAAGATCTCCTTGATAATACTTTTCAATCAAATGCGCGACTACTTCTGTATCAGTTTCTGAGCTGAATTTATGTCCTTCTTTTTGCAATTGCTTTTTCAATTTTTGATGATTTTCAATTATTCCATTATGAACTAACCATATTTTTCCTTGGCAATCACAATGAGGATGGGCATTTGCTTCTGTAGGTGTTCCATGAGTTGCCCAACGAGTGTGAGCTATACCAACATTTCCTTCAATTTGTTTATCTCCTATTTTTGCTTCCAATTCTTTTATCTCTCCTACTGCTTTACGATTGTATATTTTATCATTGTCTTTAATAGCTATACCAGAAGAATCATACCCCCGATATTCCAAACGTCTTAGTCCGTCTAACAAAATCATTAGAGAATTTTTTTGTCCTGAATATCCAACTATGCCACACATAGGTTTAATGAATTCAAATGTCAAAACTGGTGTCAAATGAATAGAGATATTTTTTTATCCATTTGACACTTTGTTTTCAATTTCCTACCTCTAGGCAGGTAAACATTTGATATTTAAGTTTAATATTAAGCTTTTAAACTTATAGTATTATACACCAAATTTTCTTAATAAAAAACACGCCTTAAGCGTGTTTAAATTTATATGAATTGAAATCCAAAATTCCCGGCATCGACCTACTCTCCCAGGGCATTACGCCCAAGTACCATCGGCGCTGAAGGGCTTAACTTCTGAGTTCGAGATGGGAATCAGGTGTTTCCCCTTCGCTAACGACACCGGAAATTTTAGATTCCAAAAAAAGTTAATTAAAAATCAAATCTCAAAATACAAAATAATGAAAAAAATTCAAAAAGAATAAAAAAGGACAAATTTCAATGTAACAACCCTAAATAAATTACAATAACAATTCAAAACAGTCCCCCATTTTAAAAATTGTAGTTTGAAATTTATTTACATCTTGTAATTTGTAATTTAATGCTTACTAAATCATTTTTATTAAAAGTATACACTCTATCTTTTTTAAAATCAAAAAAGTGGGAAAATCAAATGGTCTATTAGTACTCCTCGGCTTAATCCGTTACCGAACTTACACCTGGAGCCTATCAAGGTCATTATCTCTAACCGACCTATGAAACCTAATCTTAGAGACGGCTTCGCGCTTAGATGCTTTCAGCGCTTATCCAAACCAGAGGTAGCTACTCAGCAATGCCCCTGGTGGGACAGCTGATACACTAGAGCTCCGTCCTTCTCGGTCCTCTCGTACTAGAGAAGGGCCTCTTCAAGTTTCCACGCTCATAGAGGATAGGAGACCGACCTGTCTTACGACGGTCTGAACCCAGCTCGTGTGCCGCTTTAATGGGCGAACAGCCCAACCCTTGGGAGCTTCTACACCCCCAGGATGCGACGAGCCGACATCGAGGTGCCGAACCGCGCCGTCGCTGCGAACGCTCGGGCGCGACTAGCCTGTTATCCCCGGAGTAGCTTTTATCCGTTGAGCTTCCGCCGTCCTATATCGAACGGTCGGATCACTAAGTTCCGCTTTCGCGACTGCTTGACTCGTATGTCTCGCAGTAAAGCCGGCTTATGCCTTTACACTATCCTTTGGATGTCCATCCCAAAATAGCCGACCTTATAAACGCCTCAGTTACTTTTTGTGAGGCATCCGCCCCAGATAAACTACCCACAAAACACTGTCCCCCGCCTTGATTCAAAGACTGGGGTGAGAATTAAAAATATACAAAGGTGGTATCTCATTGGCGCCCCAGAAGGGGCTCCCACCTATTCTGAACAAGTATACCTCTAATTCAATGCCAAGCTGTAGTAAAGCTTCACGGGGTCTTTTCGTCCTTCTATGAGAAACGAGCATTTTTACTCGTCATGTAATTTCACCGAGTCCTCCGTTGAGACAGTGCCCAAGTGGTTACGCCATTCATGCAGGCCGGAACTTACCCGGCAAGGAATTTCGCTACCTTAGGACGATTATAGTTATCGCCGGCGTTCATCCGCGCTTGAAGTAGAAGCTTCTTCCACCGAAGTGGAATAACCCCCACTCTTCACGTTCGGACACTGGCCAGGCGTCACTCCCTATACTTCCTCTTTCGAGTTAGCAGAGAGCTGTGTTTTTGGTAAACAGTCCCTCGGGCTCTTTAGCTGCGGCCACCCATAAGGTGGCAGGCCTTATTGCGAACTTACGGCCGCTGTTTTGCCGAGTTCCTTAACGGAGGTTCTCTCGTACACCTGAGGCTACTCGCCTCGCCTACCTGTGTTGGTTTGCGGTACAGTTACTATAATCTGACCTTAGAGGATTTTCTAGGCAGTTCCTTTGCTTGAATCGACAAACTCCTTACGGTGTTTATCTTTAGTCAACTTCTTGGAGTATAATGGTCCGGATTTGCCTAAACCACTCCTTGAAGCCGCCTACGCGCATACCATAAACACGCTCAAACTTTGGAACTGCGTCCCCCCATCGGATAAAAATTATAGTAGCGCAGGAATATTAACCTACTATCCATCGGCTACGCCCGCTTTATACAGGCCTCACCTTAGGACCGGCTAACCCTGGGATGATTTACGTTGCCCAGGAAACCTTAGGCTTGCGGTGGGCAGGGTTTCCACCTGCCTTTTTGCTACTTATGCCAACATTTTCTCTTCCATGCGCTCCACCGAACCTCACGATTCGACTTCAGCGCCCATGGAATGCTCCCCTACCCTGTATATCATAAAGATATGCAGCCGCATCTTCGGCAATATACTTAGCCCCGTTAAATTTTAGGCGCGAGACAACTTGACTAGTGAGCTATTACGCTTTCTTTAAAGGATGGCTGCTTCTAAGCCAACCTCCTAGTTGTCTGAGTCGCGACACTACCTTTAACACTTAGCATATATTTAGGGGCCTTAGATGGCGGTCAAGGGCTGTTTCCCTTTCGACTATGAAGCTTAGCCCCCATAGTCTGACTCCCGAACTTAACCTATGAGTATTCGGAGTTTGATTGAAAATGGTACCCGAAGGCCCACTCTCATCCAGTGCTCTACCCCCCATAGGAAACATTCGAGGCTAGCCCTAAAGCTATTTCGGGGAGAACCAGCTATCGCCGGGTTCGATTGGAATTTCTTCACTAGCCACAGCTCATCCCCTAGTTTTGCACGACTAGTGGGTGCGGTCCTCCCTCCGTCTTTCGACGAAGTTCAACCTGGCCATGGCTAGGTCACCCGGTTTCGGGTCTTATATATGCGACTTCCACCAAAGGTGGACGGGCAATTAACCCTCGCTTTCACTATGCATACCCCCTTTAAAAGGGGTTATGCTAGCCACACACATAAACTCGTTGGCCCGTACTTCAATAAGGACGCCGTTACCCCGCTCTTTAAAAAAGAGTAGGGCTTCGACTTATTGTAGGTATATGGTTTCAGATACTATTTCACCTCCCTCACGGGATGCTTTTCACCTTTCCCTCACGGTACTTGTTCACTATCGATCATAAGAAGTATTTAGCCTTGGATCATAGTCGACCCGGGTTCACACGGAATTTCACGTGTTCCGTGATACTCAGGAATAGTAACAATAAAAAAAATAATCTATTTCACCTACAGGGCTATCACCTTCTCTGGCAGAGCTTTCCAGCTCGCTTCAGTTATAGACTCCTTTTTTTATCTCACCTGTCTAAGAAGTGAACATTACTACCCTACAACACCTATAAAACATGTAGCCAAAGACGCCTTCTGTAAAAATTCATTTTCTCGCCGAAACGAGAAAAATCCTTCTCACGCGGTCTTATAGGTTTGGGCTATTCCCTTTTCGTTCGCCACTACTCAGGGAATCTCTATTGATTTTTTTTCCTCCGGTTACATAAGATGTTTCAATTCACCGGCTTACCTTCCCACTCTTTGAAAAAGAGTGGAGCGCTTTGTCTTCAACAAAGCAGGTTACCCCATTCGGAAATATTCGGATCACAGGTTGCTTGCCACCTAACCGAATCTTATCGCAGGCTGCGACGTCCTTCTTGGGCTTCTTATGTCAAGGCATCCACCATATACCCTTGACGTGATTTTCCCACATTTCTGGTCTTAAATGTGAGTTTTACTCAGGTGTATACTTTTAACTTTGTATTTATCATTATATTAAATTGTCAAAGTTCAATTATATCCTCATACCTCTATATTTTAAAAAATGCAACTATCTCTGTTTTTAAAAAATACAGAAGTGTAAAGATATAATTTTATTTACTTAAATTCTTAAAATAAACTTTATAAATTAAAAAAATCACTTTCAAACGGATTTCAATGTTTTTTTACTCACCGATCAAAAGCTTAATTTATAATCAAAATATTTATTTTTTGTCTCTTACTTAAATTATTATATAGGAATATAAATATATGTCAAGACATAGTCTTTTCCAGACAATAGACAAGGCAGGTCAACAATGATTTTACTGTCAGATACAAGAATAACTGGTTTCAATTGGCTGAGAAGCAATCTGCTTTAGTTAGAAAGAAAGAAAAAGTTACGGTTGAAGAAAGAATTGATAATTCAATCTTTGTTTCTTTAAGAGGAAGATATCTTAATTATACCACTCTACCGGGAAGGCCAAAGAAAATCGTTGAGCCAAAGACTCCAGTGTTGGGTGCTAGTAAATCTTCCAGGAAACCACCAGCTGATCATCCTTGGAGAAAGCCATTTTTAATTCAAAAGAACAAAACTAAAAAATAATAAAAATTCATCGGTATGACATTTTTAAATTGCTTTGACAGGTGTCAAGAAAGAGATTTACAAAAATTTGCCTTCAGCTTTTTTCTTTCAACTTTAAACTTTGAACTTTCGACAATTAAGTTCCGCTTAATTTACTTTCAACTTTCAACATTCAACAATTTGTCGGCAAATTTTTTTCCTTGCCAAAAATAGTTAATTTTGTTAGTCTATTATTATGAAACAAGAAATGGAAAAGGCTTATAATGCCGCTAATTACGAAAATGAAATTTATGAAAAATGGGAGATGTCAGGGTTTTTTAATCCTGATAATTTAGATTTAGCCAAAGATGCTCCCAACTATTCCATAGTAATGCCTCCACCTAATGTTACTGGCGATCTGCACATAGGTCATGTTGCTATGCTTGCTTACCAAGATAGTTTAATTCGTTTTTATAGGATGCAAGGTTATCGATCAGTGTGGATTCCAGGGACTGATCATGCCGCTATTGCCACTCAAACCAAAGTGGAGAAAAAATTACAACAAGAAGAAGGGAAGAGTAGATATGAATATAGCAGGGAAGAATTCTTGGAAAAAGTAAAGCAATTCGCTCAAGAATCTCATAACAACATAGTTAATCAGATTAAGAAGATGGGCAGTTCTTGCGATTGGGAACGTGAGGCCTATACTTTAGATAGAGTTAGAACTAAAACTGTTCGTCAAGTATTTAAAATGATGCACGAGGATGGATTAATTTATCAAGGAGAAAGAATAGTTAATTGGTGCCCAAGGTGTCATTCTACATTAGCTGATGATGAAGCGGAATACAAACAACAGAAATCCAAGCTTTACTTTTTAAAATACACTCCTGACTTGCCAATAACTATTGCCACCACTAGGCCAGAAACTAAGCTGGGAGATACGGCTATTGCCGTGCATCCGGACGATAATAGGTATCAAGATTATATAGGAAAGACTTTTAAGGTTAATTTTTTAGGGATTTTGTTAAAGCTTAAAGTGATTGCTGACAAAGGGATAGATCCGGAATTCGGGACAGGCGCCTTAGGGGTTACCCCGGCTCATTCAGTAGCGGATTGGGAATTTGCTGAAAACAATGATTTGGATATAGTAAAAGTAATTAACGAGGATGGAAAAATCAGGAATGGTTTTGGAGAATTTTCAGGCAAAGACGTTGAACAAGCTCGAAAAATAATCGTAGACAAATTAAGAAGTGAAAAATTATTGGAAAAAGAAGAGGAAATAGAGAATAATATTTCTTTATGTTATCGTTGCGATACGCCTATAGAGCCATTACCAAGTTTACAATGGTTTATAAATGTTAATAAAAAGATTCCTAAATTCGGCAAAACCATAAAAAAATTGTGCCAAGACGCTGTTAATAAAGGAGTTTTTGGTAGAGAGCCTATTCGTATAATACCTCAAAGATTTGAAAAACATTATTTTAATTGGATAGATAATTTACGAGATTGGTGCA
>JAGXOH010000017.1:0-3765 GCA_023659985.1 Candidatus Falkowbacteria bacterium LH_S3
TGGATTTTGGATTTCATTTAATTTTTGGTTTTGCGTTTTAAGTTTTGAGTTTTGAGTTTCAACCATATTTTAATTTGGTTTTAAATTTTGAGCTTTGGTTTTGACTTTTGACTTTTGAGTTTTGAGTTTCAACTATATTTCATTTGTCATTTGGATTTGGTCATTGATCATTTATTTTAACAAATATGGTAAAAACACTGCTAAACCGATAGCTATTGCTATTAATGCTGACACAAATACAATGGCAGCCATTATATCTTTTATGTCCTTAACATAGCTATTTATTCTAGGCTTTAAGACATCAGTAATTCTTTCCACCGCACTGTTAATCAGCTCCATCAATATCACTAATCCAATGGCAAATATTACCAAACACCACTGAATATAAGTTAGACGAAAATATAATCCACAAATTACTATTATTATACCAATAATTGTCTGTATCTTCAAATTAGGTTCCTCGCGAAAGGTTTTGGTTAAACCTTTAATGGAATATTGGAAGCTTCGGAATAATCTTTTTGGTCTTAACATAGAGGAAGGTTGAAGGTTGAAGGTAAATTAAGCAAAGGCTAGATTATTTGCCAAAGGCAAATTGTTGAAGGTTGAAAGTTGAAGGTTTAAAGATGAACGTTCAAAGCTCAAAGTTGAAGGAAACAAAAATCTTCAACCTTCTACTTTTTAATTTTTTTTGAAATTTAATCTATCTGAACTTATTCATTTTTTTGAACTATTAAGGGAAAAATGATAAAATAAAAGTGTTAAGTAACAAGTTCAGTAACAAATTAAATGATAATTTTAAAGGATCCAGACTAGATATTTAAACTATATGATTAATTTTAAAGGACTGTTTGTAAATTTGCCTTTGGCAAATTGTTGAACGTTGAAAGTTGAAAGAATAATTTGCCTTTGGCAAATTGTTGAAAGTTGAACGTTGAAAGTTGAAAGAATAATTTGCCTTTGGCAAATTGTTGAACGTTGAAAGTTGAAAGTTGAAAACCTTTATCCATTTTATTTTTTATTCAGAGAATTCATTATTACTTTCCTCTTTCAACTTTGAACTTTGAACATTTCACTTGTTGAAAGTTAGAGCTAATCTCAAAAACCTCTCTCCTTCCCTAAGCATTCTCTCTTTATCCTTAGAAGTGTAATCCTCCCAACCAAGAAGGTGTAAGAGGCCATGAACCATAACAAATTGCAATTCATAACATGAGGAATTGCTGTCCTTTTTTGCCTGTCTCATAATCTGATCATAATCTATAATAACCTCCCCAAGATCTTTCTTGTTCCCAGGGAAAGCTATAACATCTGTAACACCTTCTCTATTTAGGAATTTTTTATTCAATCTTTTTATTTCTTGGTCATCCACCAAAGCAATGGAGATATGCTTATTTTTTTGCTTATAATGTTTGAGAAAATCAGAGACAATTCGCTTTAATTTTTCCGTATCTATATCATTATCTACTTTATTAATAATCATAAATATTAATTATCCACAAGTTATTTTGCTTATTCCACAAATCCTTAGGTCAAACACTTAAAATCCTAACTCCCGGCCCTTCAGGTTAGACAAGCATACCCCTTACTTCCATTCAAAACTCTTCACCATCATCTTGAATATGGTTGGATAATGCGGGGTCACGTTGTTAGGTGCTGCATAAGAGATGGTGTAAATATTCTGTTTATCCTGACCAGTAATGTAATAGATGGATCTGTTTTCTTTTTTTACTCCTTTCCAAATTTCGGTTTCTACTATATGATCATCTGGAATGTCTGCTTCTGGGAACTGTTTCTCGTACCAATCCACGATATCTAAATTATCCTTATTTTCCTGGGTTATTACTTGCACAAATTCTCCGCTTTCTGACTTAAACATAATAGATTTGGCGCCCACCACTTCATTGGCTGTCCATTTAGCACCAGGATATAATATTCTATAACCGTAATCAGAATTGGTATAAAAAGAAATGGCTGAACTATCTTGCAATCTTCCTTCAGAGATAGCCGGATCATAAAGGCTTAAAACCTCGGTTTGGTCGTCATAACCGTCACCATCACAGTCTTGGCTATCTGAATCACTGCCTAACAATTGCTCTTCAGAGTCTGTTAAGCCATCACCATCGCTATCAGCTACTTGCCTTTCTTGTTCTTCTTGCCCTTCTTGTTCTTCTTGCCCTTCTTGCCCTTCTTGTTCTTCTTGCTCCCCGGTAGATGTTGATGTTTGGGGCTCAGATTCGGTTGATGTGGCTTGATTTTCGGTTGATGTTGCTTGATTTTGATTGTCTTGCTCCTCTTTCTGCTCCGGCTGTTGTTTGTTAGCCTCTTCTTGTTTCTGATTATCGCTGGCCTGTTTTTGTGATTCTTCGGTCACGGCTGGTTGCTCCATATTCGGAACCACTAGATAAACATAGGCGCAATAACCCAATCCGGCTAAAACTATAAACCCGCTGATCATAATTACAAAACCTATTAACCTGGTTTTGTTGGAATGAGAAGTCATAGTGGTTTCTCCGGCTTTGGGCATTACATGAAAACGATTTTCCTTACGCACTTCTTTTTCATAATCTTTGTGTGTTTGTGCATGATGCTTTTTCCCTGAATCTTGGGAAGAAGAATCAATTTGGCCTTTTTCTTCTTTCTTTTTATTTTTTTTACCAAATCCGAACATAATTTTATTATTTAAAGATAAATTAAAATATTTAACCAGTCCTGATTATATTATACCAAAAAATAAAAACTAATCCAATATTTGCCTTTGGCAAATTATGCTTTCAACATTCAACCTTCAACTTTCAACTTTCAACAATTTATTTTTTTCTTTCAACTTTCAACATTCAACTTTCAACAATTAAGCTTTGCTTAATTTAAAATGCTTTGCTTAATTTACTTTCAACCTTCAACTTTCAACTTTCAACAATTTATTTTTTTCTTTCAACTTTCAACAAACTTTCAACAATTAAGCTTTGCTTAATTTAAAATGCTTTGCTTAATTTACTTTCAACCTTCAACTTTCAACCTTCAACAATTTGCTGAAGGCAAATTCATTGAGCTTACATTCCCAAAGATGATGTTAGCCACTCTGACATCCAATAACTGGCACCCAAAATAATAATTGCCAAAAAAACCACAATAACAGCAAAAATTAAAAAAGCTTTATTAAATATAGAAGGAGGTGACTGGGAAATATTTTCTTTTTGTTCTTCTCTACTTTCCCAAGTCTGAGGCGCGCCCTGGTCCACTCCAGCAAATATATCCTCCACTTGCCCAGAGGGTGCTTCTCCCTTAGAAGAGGAATCTGATGTTTCACTGTCAAACTTTGCTTTGGATTGTTGATCAGAATTTTGTTCTTCTCCGGCTTGCCCAGAGAGTACTTCTCCCTTAGAAGAGGAATCTGATGTTTCATTGCCAGACTTTGCTTTGGATTGTTGATCAGAATTTTGTTCTTTTCCGGTTTGTTGTTTTCTTTTTTGAATATCAGAGCTTGCCGGATTGGAATTTAACTCCCCATTGGCTTGATTTGATTGTTGATTGTTATCCACATCTTCAAACATAAAAAATTATAAAAAAATTAAAAGCGCAAAAAAATATTTATTTAAAATAATTAAAAATTTATTTTATTCAGCTTCCGGGTTAGGAGTTACCACTCCAGAGGTGGTAGTAGCACTGGAATTGTCGTATTCATCCAGAGCTGTCATTCCTATGCAATAATTGACTCCATTTTCCAAGTCAGAAACAGTAGTGGTGGCGCTCGGACTATAAGGCAGGGAT
>JAGXOH010000017.1:3862-12166 GCA_023659985.1 Candidatus Falkowbacteria bacterium LH_S3
GTGCCTCTCCATTGCTTTGATCACTCCATTCCACTTGGATTAATCCATCCCCAGGTGTAACTTCATCAATTAAAGGAGCTACAGGTCCTGTTATATCTCTAGGAATAATCAATATTTCATTAGAAAAATCACTTTCCTGACCATTAGAATAAACAGCTGTAATGGTGAAAAAATATTTTCTGCCATTTTCCAAGCTGTCAACAATATAAGGGTTAGAGGTTGTATGAAGAGTTGACACATCAACTTCTAAACTATTGTTGTAAGGAAGGCCAGAAGCAGTACCGTAATAAACATTATAATGATTTACTTCTTCACCTGAAGGAGTATTGATCTCGGCGTAATTATTCCAAACCAAACCGACTTTATTACCCTTGGCTATTTGAGGGTTGGTGGTGGTAGCTAAATTTATCCCTCGCACATTAGGTGTTTCTTCTCTAAAGAAATAAGCTTCTTTAAGCATAGTATGGGTTTGTCCTCTTAGTTTTGTGTCCTGGCTTTGAATAGAAGGGAGATCATCCGCGGTATTATCACTTCCGCTATCCCGGCAATAATATAATTGATAATTCATAGGCACACAGTCGCCTGAACCTTGAATACAATTCATACCTTCAGTATTATCTCTCCAAGGGTACCAATTACCGTCTTGCCTAACCGGAGGCCAAGGATTGTCGCATAAAAACACTCGAATATCAGCCAGACCCTTAACCCCGTCTCCGGCTAAAGAATAAATATTATTAATAAGGTTAACCATTGCCGTAGCCCGAGTGTTAGCATTAGTAATACCAGAAGTGGCTTTTATTAACTGCTTGTTATCTCCAGAACTGAAAGGAGCTTGATAAATAGTCGCTATTTTGGTATCAATAATATTCCAATTCCACTCCCAAGAATATTCCGGTACCCCAATAATTTCTTTATCATTTTTAGTTAAAGCTTTGGCTATAAAAACCTTATCCCTATCTTTTTCAATATCAAAAGTGGAGTCTAGAGGATCATCATCATTTTCATTAAGATTATTATCAGTGGTTTGGAAAAGATAAGAAGCAGGTTCAATCTCGGCTTGTTTTATTTCACATACGCCTTTATGTCCTTGATCAGACATAGTGGTAAAAGACCAAATATAGGAGTGAGGATAACTTTTGCCATTAAAAGAAACCGAAGAGTTAACAGGAGTATTTCGGCTATTCATACCTATATTCCATTGGCTTAACACTCCGGAACTACTGTCTAAATTCTCATCTCCTGTTACGATAACAAAATATTTCCTATCTGTATCCAATAATTCATTGGAATTAAAAACAATTTCAGTTCGTTCAGCTGCGCTTTGACGAGAGCTTACAGATCCGGAGACAGCACAATAATTCAAGTCCTCTGAAGGCGTATCAGCAGAGACTGTTTTTCCAGATATTTTAAAGTAGAAGCTGGTAAATAAATCTTTTAACCTACCCGACAGAAAAGTTAATAAACTTTCAGGTGAATTATTATTTTTAGAATCTCCAAAAGTTAAATATTCAGTTCCTTCCGGGCAAGCTTCGGAATATTCACCAACAACCAAAATATTGCCAGAAAAGCTTGCCGAATTCATGGTCTGGTCAAATTTGGCAGAAATAATGGTATTAGCGCAAACATCGTCTGCATTATTAGCCGGCGTAGTAGTAGAAATATCAGGACGGGCGCGACAACAAGAATCAGAACCGCAACCAAGCTCGGCTTCGTATCCGCAAGACAAATCAGTGTCACATCCGCAACACAAACCCCGATCAGAACCGGTGCAATCACCTTTATCAGGCTGACAAGTTAAATAAGGATTATCAGGATTAAGACTACTACAATCATTGCTTCCAGGATGGCAACAACAAGTTCCGCAAGCAGAAGGGGCAGAGGCGCATGATCCGTCTTTATTTAAACACTGGAAAGGATCTGGGCAGATAGAAGTAAGACAAGTGGAGGTAGCATGTCCTTGGCAACTTGTACCCAATTGCGGTCCCAGGCTGCATTTTGCCATACACTGGTCAACATTGGAATAAACCTCATTTTCAGATTCCGGAACCGGATTATTCTCAACATCGCAACTATCACCACTATCAGTGCATTGATAATATTGACAATAGGCAAAATTAGGATCGTCTCCTGCCAGCATATCAAAATTGCCTTCCCCACCAGCGCATCTATCATCCTCCATAGCATCCACACAACAAGTGGAATGATGGACACTGCAACTCTTTGTATCAGTAATAGTGGCACAATCACGGCACACCCCTTCCGGAGTACCGTCTCTGTCTGGATCAACCTCCACATCACAATATTTACCAGAAGTATCCTCGCATACACAAGCTTGGTCTGATAAAGTTTGATCAACAACATCGTTTTCATCTTCTATTCTACAACCAGAACAATATCCGTAAGTATCAGTGTCAGTTTCAGTGGCGTCGCTTCCGCAGTTTCCTTGGCACATTAAAGATAAAAATCCTTGATCTGAAATATCAAAATCCTCAGGCGCGCTATAACCTTCGGGTACTTGAAAACTACAACAATCTTGGGTGCCGTTTTGTAGACGACAACAACATTCACAAACATCTTGAGATTGCTCTTGACACATATATTGATTGACAGCGCAAACACCCCCGGATTCAGTTTCTTTGCACACCCCAGAATTACATATATTGCATTCGCCTGCCGTATCCTCATTGATACATTGGCCATCTCCAATGCTAGTCCAACCGTCAGGACAGCTTCGCGAAGTTTTTATATGCCAATAAGTTTGACCATTATGATCATCGCAAAACTTAGTATAAGTTTGCTCTTCTCCGTCTAAAATCTCTTCTGTAATAGTAGCAATAGAACAAGAAGTCCTATTTATAATACAATTATCCAAAATTTGGTTATAGCTACATTCTCCAGGGGCGCATTCAGACAAGGAAGAACAATCAGGATTACATTCTTCAGTGTCGTAAAAAGAGCATTGTCCTGGAGAGTTGGGACAAATTACTGGATTACAATTTCCTTCTTCTTGACTTCGTTGCTGGCAACTATCATAAAGGGATTCTTCTGCTTGGCATTCGCAAACATCAGGATTACAGAATAACCCTTCAAGGCAAGGACCGTCAGTGGGTGTGCAATCAGGGGTAGTGGAAGCATTGATATAACAAGGATCTCCTATTCCTCCTTTAAAATTAGTATTAAATTCCCACTCATAAACACTATTGGGGATATCTATAAGACATTGATCTTGGGAATCCGCACATCTTCCTTGTTTAAAAGTTCCTCCTGGGCAACATATTTGTTCTCCACAAGCAGTATTCGGATTGTCAGCTTCGTTACAATTTCCCACTCGAAAATTCATACCATTTCCTTCCAAATCGCTTTTAACAACTCTAACCGGACCACTAGCAGCTTGCCTGTGAACCATGGTATCTACTCTTTGAGCATCCTGGTCTTGCCCCCAATAATTTATAGCCTCCCCGGTTTGATTTTTGTCTTTATAAAATCTGACTGTATCCTTAGTTTGCCCAAAATATTCACCCCACAAACTTATAGGAATGTTGCGAGGGCCCATAGTAGGTTCTATTTTGCACAAACCCGGTTTTAAAGACAAAGAGTCGTCCACTGTAAAAGTAGGAGAATGAGTTTCAGTGGAAACTATATTTTTAGTATTAATAACTTCATTAACCAAGTCTATGCTAAGAATGTAATTTCCGTTACTTATGCCAGTGGGAACTTTGACAATTATCTGATCATTAGTCCATATACTATCAGAGCACACTTTGGGAAAATCAAAATCAGCTTCAATTCCGGTAACCTCATCTCCGAAATAAACTGTCTTACCGGCTCCGGTTTCACCAAATCCGCTGCCGTAAATGGTTACATATTGACCTGGTGCTCCCTTAAGAGGATTAAAATAATTAATAACCGGACCAGTCTCAGGTTCTTCCAATTTGCTAAATTTAAGAGTATTACTGTTTTTATCATCCTTGATCACGAAAGAAGTGGTTTCACCTGCTTCCAATAAAGGAACCTCAGCAGTTCCTGATAAAGGAGATATAAAATTGGAATTTTTAGCCCTTTTGTTGGAAGTCCGACTTCCAAAATAGCCAATCCCCCCTGCTAAATTCAAGCCGTAATAAGATATCTGAGTATCTAGCCTTCCTTCTTTAGGATTTAACAGACATAAACCAGGCCTCTTAATACTGTTAACCACGAAATCAGGAAGTTTGTTTCCCCTATCATTGTCTGTAACATCGGTTTCTCCGTCAGCTCTTATCAGAGATAGCGGTCCTTGCTCAGCTCCTTCTGGAACAATAACTATAACTTGACCAGAATTCCAATTATCCTCGCAATCAGGATTTTGCTCATTAGGCATAGGAGCAAGGACTCTACCTCCGCTACCGTCTGAAAAATAAACTTCTCCAGTGCTGGTACCGAAATATCTACCACTTATTGTAATTAAATTACCAGGAGCTCCATTAGGAGTAAGGTGATTGCATTCAGAATCCGGGCAATCACTATCTTGTCTGCAATTTGTATTTATATCTCCTTGGCAAAATCCGCCCACAGGGGTAATGTTATCTATCACCGGCGCTCCTCTGCAAAGACAGCTGTCAGGGTTGCATTCCAAGTATTCAGCACACATCTCGTTATCCGAGTCGCATTGTTCATTACTAAGATCACTGTCACACGGTTCGCCTAAACTGCTTTTATGTCCACAAGCGCAAGTATTTTCATTACAAAACATTTGCTCCGGGCACAAAGAAGCCTCGGCTTCACATTGGGCAGTGCGAGGATCATTGTCACAACTAATTTCTCCACAAGCACAAGTATTTTCATTGCAAAACATTTGTTCCGGGCACAAAGAATCCTCAGCTTCGCATTGGGCAGTGAGAGAATTACTGTCACAATTAATTTCTCCCTTCTCCCCCGGAGGAACGGTTCCGCCACCGCCATTGCCTCCTCCGGCTCCCGGAGCTTGAGTAGCGTTTAAAAGCTGACTGATAATAAAACTAGCTATGGCAAAAGCAGACAGAATTAGAGCTAATCCGATCAAAGCACTGACTATTATTTTTTTAGCCTTGTCTATTGTTTCAGAGTTGCCCTGGCTGGTCATCCACAAAAAACCTGCATAAATCATCAATCCTAAGGCTATTACTCCCAAAAACCCCAAAAATATTCTAACAATACCCGCAATCACTATCCTAGGATCAGCAGAACTTAAACCAGTCGCGTCTCCGAATTGCATGCCAACGGTATTGGAATCTTGAGCAAAACCGACATGAGCCAATACAAAAACTCCGCTCGCTAACAATAGAAAAAAGAGGACTTTTTTAAATTTTATAGGCATAATTTTAAAAACTAAAAACTAAAAACTCAAAACTAAAAACTACAACTTAAAATTAAAAGCTAAAACTTAATAAAATCCTAATGACAAAATCCAAATGCCAAATGAAATCCAAAATCCAAATGCCAAATTAGTCAAGCAAAGCTTGACTGCTTAACGTTTAACGCATAAAGATATTAAGTTAGAAACCCACGACATATAATTTATAACTTACAAGGTTACAACATTTGACATTTAGTCATTTGACCTTTATTTGACATTTGAGCTTTGGATTTTGGATTTCATTTAATTTTTGAGCTTTGAGTTTCTATTATAGGCAATTTCCTTCTTCACTAGTGCTTGCAGTCTGTTCTCCAGCGCAACAAGAAGGTTGTTGCTCAGTTACAGAATTACTGCCACTGCAAGCAGGTCCAGAAGAAGGTTTGAAACAATTTTGATAAATATCCTTAACCCCTGATCCGGCTTGCGCCCGATAGGTGGTAGACTCACTAAACATTGTATGATCCAAGAAAACTTTGGTACGGTCAGCATAACCGTCTAAAGGAGGCTCATCATCAATATTTTCTTTTGTCACCCAATAACCAATAGCCACATCATTAAAATTCCATAAATTAATACCTTTATGCTCTATCATATCATCGCCCAAAGACTGAAGCGAACTTCCTGTTCGCAAACTGCTAGACATCATAATACTGTCAAAATCAATCACAGCCGGAGCAGTAAGATTTTCATGACTATGATAATTAACCGGTATGGTGGAAATTATTATCGGAGGTTCCAATCTGATCTCATCGGTTATAAAAAAGGACCAAGTATAGCTATCACCTTGTTCAGCAACCGGATTGTTTTCATTATAAAAACTAACAGGACCGATAGCCTCTCCATCGCGATTGCCATCCAAAGAATTTAAAGCTGCGTCCATAATTCCGTCCATATCCATAGAAGATAAAGGATAATTAATATCATCACTGGTAGTGGCGGTTCCTTTGGTATTAATGCAAACATCCATATCAGTCTCCACAGAGTCGCAATTGCTATAAGGCTTCTTATCAATACAATCATCATCCCCTGCACAATTGCTCAAATTGGCAGCTTCCAATTCTACTTGTAAGTGACTAACTGAAGGCAAACAATAAACCGGCTGACCGCAAGCGTTAACCCCGCACTGATTATCACTAATAAATTCAACTGTCTTATATTGATTGGAAATTTCAAATTTACCTGTTAAATAAGCAGGACCTTGCCCGCATGTTCCATCAGAGCAATTAAAGCTAAGACAATCAGCATTGGATTGGCAGGTGTCACCGGCACTTCCAGCATCAGGAGAGGAGTTAATTATTCTTATATAATCGCTTACTTCGTTTGCAGAGCCAGAAACAGTTACAGGAATAATGGCTTCGTTGAAATTGATCTGAACAACCGCGTTTCTGGGCTGATCCTCTCTTCCATTAACAGTCACTTGTTGTTGCTTATCTTGACCTCCTGACATTGATTGTATGTTAAAATTTTCTTCATCACTTGCTTCTAGGATTATATCATTACCTTGACTGCCTGCAGTCTCAGCTGTCACTTCTACCTGATTTTCAGAAGCAACAGCATCAATTTGAGAATGAGTATTAATAACAGAAGCGATATTGGAAGCATTTTCAGATAAGGTATCTGCCACCTCAATATTACCACGATGGGAAGCAGAAGAGACAAAAGTATAAACAGAACTGCCTACTGTTAAAGTATCTGCTTCAGTTAAACTTTGAACATCAATATTCCAAGAATTGCCAGCTTGATAAATTCCGCCTGTAACAGTTAAAGTTAAAACATCTTCAAAAGTAATCGTGTTGCCATTGAACTTAGAAGAGCCCAAAAGAGTGCCTTGATGACTCAACTCCGCAGTCACTCCGTCTCTCAAGACCGCTACTGTTAAAACGCCTTCTTGAGAGCAATTAGGCTCTACTTCAACTTCAGCTGTCGGAGAGTTTCCTTGAGGTATAGGAGCGGAAGCCGATGCCGGAGTATATATATTAGGAATGTCCAAAACGGTTATACTTCCTTCTGCCGATTGCAAACTGGTAGTAGTGGTACCAACATCCCTGGCGTCATCCGGAGGAGGAAACACGCCTTCGCCCTTAACTTGGGGAGGAGTAAGGTCTATCTTGTTACTAACTTCAAATTGCCACTGAAAATAATCCGTGTGGCAATTATTGAATACTCCATCTCCTGAAATCGTAGTGATATCATTTGATAGATAAACCGAATACCAAATAAATTCAGAAGATGACCCCAGATAATCATTAGGAATTAAAACAAAGGTTTTATTATTTGAAGTTTGGCTGACCCTGACATCGGTTACCCAATTTTCAGATCGCTGTGAATCAACATTGCTTTTATAAATTTTTATCCTCCCGTCACTTCTTACACTTTCGCCGTCGCATTGTTCATTGTCGTCATTAGGATCTTCATTACAAACAGAAGACGGGTCAATTTCCTCTTTAAAAGTAAATATAATAGAGGTGTTTCTGGGAACTTCTTCAGCATTAGGCTCGGGATAAACAGTGTCTAGAACACAATTTCCTAGGGCACCCACACCCCCGCCTATACCTCCGGGCTGTCTGCTTTGCCCCCCTTCGGGCTGGACAGGGGTTAAGAATCTGCTCATTATAAAACTGACTATGGCAAAAGCAGACAGAACTATAAATAAACCGATTATGGTGTTTTTTAATATAGATTTAGCTTGCTCTATTTTCTCTTGATTGCCCTGACTAGTCATCCACAAGAAACCGGCATAAACAATAAGAGCTACCGCTATCACTCCCAAGAAACCTAAAAATATCTGCACGATTCTAGCGGCTATTAATCTGGGATCAGCTGAAGGCAATCCAGTGGCTTCGGCAAACTGATTGCCAGTATTCAATTCTTGAGCCAAACCAAAATGAGCCAATAAAAAACTGGCTGTTATCAATATGAAAAATAATAAAAAC
>JAGXOH010000018.1 GCA_023659985.1 Candidatus Falkowbacteria bacterium LH_S3
AAATATAGTTGAAACTCAAAAGTCAAAAGTCAAAAGTCAAAACCAAAAGTCAAAATTCAAAACTGAATTAAAACATTGTTAAAAAGTAAGAGGTAAAAAGTTTTAAGTTTTAAGTTGTAGTTTTTAGCTTTGAGTTTTTAGTTTTTAGCTTTTAATTTTAAGTTGTAGTTTTTAGCTTTTAGCTTTAAGTTTTAAGCTTTTTATCGTATGACATTATCATATTGCTATGACACATTAGCTAATGTCCTTGCATTTTTTGCCTCTTGTGTTATATTAATACGATTTTCATATATGAAAACATTAAATAAAAACCAGGGCAACAATAAAGCATGGTGGCAACCTGCTTTAGTTATTTTTGCCAAAATGTCTGGCTGGATCTTTTTTCCGGTGGTTGTCGGTCTTTTTTTGGGAAGATGGTTAGATGATAAATTTAATACTGCTCCTTGGTTTTTTTTATCAGTTATAGGTTTTGCTTTTGTAATTTCCATAATCGGCATAATAAAGACCGCTAAAGAAGAGTTTAAACATATAGAAGAAGAAGAAAAACGGAAGAAAGAAAAGAGAGAAGATGAGCAATAAGGGGCTAATTTTTCGTAAAGACCTTGTTTAGGGTTTAGTCATATAACAAATTATCTATTATTAATTGAATAAAAAATATCAGCAAATTAAATAGAATATGCCAAAGGAACAATATCAGGCGCAATCAAGCAATACTCATTCCCAAGTTTCTCATGAACATAGTTTATCCGCAGAGCCAGTGGTGAGCATTGGTGGAATGGAGGTAACTAATTCTTTGCTTAGTTCTTGGATAGTAGTCTTTTTATTAATAGTTTTTAGTTTAGTGATTAAACTAAAATTAAGCAGAATTCCAAAGGGTATTCAAAATGTTTTTGAGATAATTATTGAAAAATCATTAGAAATGTTTGATTCAGTTACTGGATCAAGGGAAAAATCTTTGAAGTTTTTTCCTTTTATTTTTGCTTTTTTTGCATATATTTTATTGAATAATTGGCTTGGTATGCTTCCAGGAGTTGGTTCTATCGGAGGAGTAGCGCAAGAAGGAGGAGAGAAGGTATTCGTGCCTCTTTTTCGAGGAGGAACAGCTGATCTTAATACCACTTTATCTTTGGCTATCATAGGAGTAGTTGCTAGCCATATATTCGGGGTTTTAGCTGTTGGAGCGTGGAGACATTTAAATAAATTTATTAATATCCAAGCTTTATTAGATATACCTAAAAAGATAAAAAAAGAGCCCACTATTATTATTATCAATCCTATTCAAGTTTTTGTCGGATTAATTGAAATAGTTAGTGAATTATCCAAAGTAATCAGCTTGTCCTTCCGTCTTTTTGGTAATATTTTTGCTGGAGAGATTCTGTTGGCTTCTATGTCAGCTATTTTAGCCTTTGGTTTACCTTTACCGTTTTTATTGTTAGAATTGTTTGTTGGTGTGATTCAGGCATTGATATTCGCTATTTTGGTTTTATCTTATTTAGCAATACATACATCTGTAGAAGAATGCTAAATTTACCCCGCTTCCTTTGTTCTTCTTTCAAATGTTACTGAACTTGTTACTTAACACTTTTATTTTATCATTTTTCCCTTAATAATTCAAAAAAATGAATAAGTTCAGATAGATTGAATCCCAAAAAAATTAAAAAGTAGAAGGTTGAAGATTTTTGTTTCCTTCAACTTTGAGCTTTGAACATTCATCTTTCAACTTTCAACTTTCAACCTTCGACAATTTGCCTTTGGCAAATTTTCTAGCTTTGCTTAATTTAATTGGTGTGGAGTCTGAATTTTATGATATAATTTACAAATTAATAATTTTTAACCAAAAAAAATATGGACTTAACAATGCTTGCCAAAGCTATAGCTATTGGAGTCGGTTCTTTAGGACCGGGTATTGGTATCGGTTTGATTGGCTCTAAGGCTATGGAAGCTATTGGTAGAAATCCTGAAGCTTCTGAAAAAATTTTAGTGCCAATGCTTTTAGCTATTGCTTTTGCTGAAGCCGTTGCTATTTATGCGTTAATTATTGCTTTCAGTATTAGTTAACAGTATTAGTAGTCTTACGCACTGCTCCGGTTACAGTGACCGGGGTAGAGGTAAGGTTATTAAAGAAGTGAAATTGGAAATTGAAAATTAGAGGGTTGGTAGGGGAAGACTGTTTAATCTCTTCTAATTTCTATTTTAAATTTCAAAATTTTTATTATTATGGAATCTTTAATAAACAATTTTCACATAGATGCGGGTTTATTAATGGCTCAGGTTATTAATTTTGTTATTATATTTGTGGCTTTATATTTCTTTGCTCTTAAACCTTTACTAAGAGTAATGCAAAATAGAACTCAAACTATTGAAAAGAGCTTGGAAGACGCTAAGAGGGCAGAAGAGAATTTAGCTAAAGCTGAAGAAGATTACAATAAAAAGATACAAGAAGCTAAACAAGAGGCTAATACTATTTTGAAAAAAGCTGAAGAACAAGCAGAGCAAAACAAACAAGAGACCACGGAAAAAGCCAGACAAGAGATAGGAGAAATGATATCAAAAGAAAAAGAAAGACAAAGAGCGGAAAAGCAAAAAACACTAAAAGAGATCAGGGAAGAAGTAGCTGATTTAGTTGAATCTTCTTTGGAAAAAGTATTAAAAGAAAAAGTGGATAGTGAAAAAGACAAGGAGTTAATAAAGAAATCATTGAAAACAAACAAATAAAATCTATTTTTTTGATAAATCCTAATTTGGAATATGAATTTAAAACCAAAACAATACGCTCAGGCCCTTTATGAGGCGTTAAAAGACAAAGACGAAAAACAAATCCGTAATATTATTGATAATTTCGCGCGAGTTTTGGTTAATAATCAGGATACAACTAAGAAAAGTAAGATAATAGAAAAATTTAATGATATATGGAACCAGGAGAACAATATAACCGAAGCCAGAGTTATTACTTCTGTTAATGTGGACAAGGATATTCTTGAAGCTTTAAATAGTTATATTTCTCAAAAGACCCAAGCTAATAAAGTGAAAATAGAAAACCAATTAAATAAAGATATGTTAGGAGGAGTTATTATAAGATACGAAGATAAGATTATTGATGCTAGTTTAAAGTCTCGAGTTAAAGAGTTAAAAAATAAGTTAATTAAATAATTTTTTCGCTGCCTATTATTGCATTATTAAAATACTCTAAATTAGAAAAACAGATATAACAATGCAATAATATAGCAATTTAACAATACAATTATTATGTCAGAAACTAAAGATTTTATAATCAATCAATTAAAACAACAAATAGAAGGATACGAATCTCAAATAAAAGAAGAGACAGTAGGAAGAGTCTTAGAAGTGGGTGATGGCATTGCTAAGGTTTCCGGTCTTTCCAGTTGCGGAATGTCAGAAATGCTTGAATTTATCTCTAACAAGAATAATACAAATTCTTCAGCTGAAAAAGTCTATGGCATGGTTATGAATCTGGAAGAAGATAATGTTGGAGTTATCCTTTTAGGAGATTATACAGGAATAAAAGAAGGTGATGAGGTAAGAAGAACTCGCCAAATTCTTCAAGTTCCTGTTGGTGACGATATTATGGGCAGAGTGGTTGATCCTTTGGGTAATCCTATTGATGAAAAAGGAGATATAGAAAATGACGGTAGTTATCCTGTGGAAAAGATTGCGCCCGGAGTTATCACCAGAGAATCTGTAAATGAGCCAGTTCAAACAGGTATCAAAGCTATTGATTCCATGATTCCTATTGGTAGGGGGCAAAGAGAATTGATAATTGGAGATAGACAAATCGGAAAAACAGCTATTGCTATAGATACCATTATCAATCAAAAAGGGAAAAATATGAAATGCATCTATGTTGCTATCGGACAAAAAGAATCTAAGGTAGCCAGTATTGTCTCCCAATTAGAGGAATATGGAGCTATGGATTATACCACTGTGGTTTTGGCAGGAGCTTCTGATCCAGCCGCCTTGTCTTATATAGCACCTTATGCTGGTTGTGCTATGGGAGAGTACTTTTTGAACAGAGGTGAGGATGTATTGGTGGTTTATGATGACCTTAGTAAGCATGCCGTAGCTTATAGACAAATATCATTATTACTTAGGCGCCCTCCGGGAAGAGAGGCTTATCCCGGAGATGTTTTTTATCTCCATTCTAGATTATTAGAAAGAGCTTGTAAGTTGAATAAAGAAAACGGGGGTGGTTCTATTACCGCTCTGCCTGTAATAGAAACTCACGCTGGAGATGTTTCCGCTTATATTCCAACTAATGTTATATCAATTACTGATGGCCAGATATATCTGGAGCCGGATTTGTTCTATCAGGGTATTCGTCCTGCTATTAACGCTGGACTTTCAGTTTCCCGTGTAGGTAGTTCAGCTCAATTAAAGGCTATGAAAAAAGTGGCTGGTAAAATAAGGATGGAAGCTGCCCAATATCGAGAATTGGTCGCTTTTGCTCAATTTGGTTCAGATTTAGACGAGGAAACAACTAAAAAATTGGAAAGAGGAAAAAGATTAACAGAAATTTTTAAACAAGATCAATATCAACCTTTATCAGTAGCTAAACAGGTTTTAATATTTTATGCGGTTAGCTTTGATTTATTGGCTAATGTGCCAGTGGATAGAGTAAAAGAGTTTGAAGCAGGTTTATATGATTATGCCAACATTAGCGGAGAGTCTGTCTTAAATGAAATAATGGAAAAACAAGATTTAGATGAAGATTCTCAACAAAAAATAATAAATTTGGTTAATGACTATAAAGCTACATTGGATTATTTAATAAAAGAGGAAAAAGATGAGCAAAAAAGTGAATAATAGATATACTAATTTCAAATTTCCAATATTATGCCTAATACTAAAGATATACAAAGACGGATAAAATCCATTAATAGTACTAAAAAGATAACTAAAGCTATGGAAATGGTGGCGGCGACCAAAATGCGTCGCGCTATTGAAGCTGTGTTTAAAACAAGAACTTACGCTAATTTAAGTTGGGAAACAGTCCTTAATTTATCTGAATCTTTATCAGAAAACGGAGAGAGTTTTCATCCCTTGTTAAGCAAGAAAAATGGAGTTAACAAAACAGCTATGATAGTAATAACCTCTAACCGAGGATTGTGCGGAGGGTTTAACTCTTCCATAATAAAAAAGGCTCATGAATCAATTCAATTACATGAGGCTAAGCAAAATAGGGGTGTTGATATTATAGCGGTTGGGAAAAAGGCGATTGATATGTATAAGTATTATGGTTACCATATAGAAGCAAATTTTCCTAAGGCTGATGTAGCTTATAAAGTAAGTGACATTTCTCCTGTTGCCAAAATAGTGCTTGACGAATTTTTAAATAAAAAGTATGACAAAACAGTGGTGGCATACACTGATTTCATTAACGGATCTAAGCAAATTCCCAGAGTAAAACAGCTTTTGCCTGTGGATTTATTTGGTGAAGATGAATATTTTGGCATTATGGGTCAAGATTCAAGAGTGGGGATAGATAAAGATTTTATAGAAGAGAAACGAGATAAACACGGTGTGAGCTCGGGAGAAAGAGGTAAATATGAATTTGAGCCCAGTCCTCAGGAGGTTTTAGATGAAATGATACCCAGATTAATAGAAGTCCAATTATTTCAGGCATTATTAGAATCAAACGCTTCTGAGCACAGTGCCAGAATGGCTTCTATGCACCAAGCGACAGACGCGGCCAAGGACATGGTTGAGGAGTTAACTCTATATTACAATAAAGCCAGGCAGGCAACTATTACTTCTGAAATATCAGAGATATCTGCTGGAGCTAATGCGTTACAGGAAGAGTAGAATTAGTAACTTGGAAGATTAAATAAAAATAGACTAAGTGAATGTTTTGCTAAATTAAAAATTACAAAAATAAGAATATTTTTTATGCCAAAAGAAAAGAATATAACACAAACTAAATCTCAAGCAAAAGCGCAGAACCTGAATTCCGGGCATCTCAAACAAATTATTGGTGCTGTTGTGGAAGTTTTTTTTAATGATAAATTACCTAAAATTTATAATGCTCTAAAAGTTGAAAGACCGATTTCCTTAGATGAAGGCGAAACTAGAACCGAAACTGTAGTATTGGAGGTCCAGCAACATATTGGCTCTAATTTAGTTAAAGCCATTGCGATGGGATCCACTGATGGTCTTAAAAGAGGAGATAAGGTGACAGATATGGGCGAGGGAATTACCACTCCAGTAGGTGAAAAAACTCTAGGGAGGATGTTTAATGTATTAGGTGAACCAGTAGACGGCAAGGAAGCTCCCAAAACTGATAAAAGATATTCCATTCATCGTCAAGCTCCTCAATTTTCAGAGCAATCCACTACTACTCAGATATTAGAAACTGGAATTAAAGTTATTGATCTTATTTGTCCTATAGCCAAAGGAGGTAAAGTGGGTATGTTTGGTGGCGCTGGTGTTGGCAAAACCGTTATCATTCAAGAATTTATTAACAATATTGCTAAAGAACATGGTGGCTATTCAGTATTTGCTGGAGTGGGAGAAAGAACTCGTGAAGGGAGTGATCTTTATCATGAGATGAAAGAGGCTGGAGTTATCAATAAAGTATCAATGGTATTTGGACAAATGAACGAACCTCCGGGTAACAGGGCTCGGGTGGCTTTGACTGGACTTTCTTTGGCAGAGCATTTCCGAGATGAGGAAAATCAAGATGTTTTATTATTTATTGATAATATTTTTAGATTTACTCAAGCAGGTTTGGAAGTATCCACTCTCTTAGGTAGAATGCCTTCGGCTGTTGGGTATCAGCCAACTTTAGCTACAGAAATGGGAGAACTTCAAGAAAGAATTACTTCTACTAACAGCGGTTCTATTACTTCTTTGCAAGCTGTGTATGTACCAGCTGACGATTTAACTGATCCTGCTCCTGCCACTACCTTTGCTCACTTGGATTCTACTGTGGTTTTAACTCGTGATTTGGCTGAAAGAGCTATTTATCCGGCTATTGACCCTCTGGATTCTACTTCTACATTGTTAGATTCCAGAATAGTAGGTGAAGAACATTATAATGTGGCTCAAGGGGTGCAAAAAGTGTTGCAGAGATATAAAGACCTTCAGGACATTATTGCTATTTTAGGTATGGAAGAATTAGCTGATGAAGACAAGTTAACTGTTTATAGGGCAAGAAAAATACAAAAATTTTTATCTCAACCTTTTAATGTAGCAGAAGTATTTACTGGACAACCCGGAAAATATGTAAAACGAGAAGATACTGTTAAAGGATTTAAAGAGATATTGGATGGTAAACATGATGATAAGAGCGAGGATATCTTTTATATGAAAGGGTCAATTGAAGAAGCCATAGGGGATAGTAAATAGAAATTAGTAGTTTGTAATTTGGATTTGGGTTTTTTGCATTATCTTTATCAATCTGAATTATAAGCTACAAACTCCTAATTCTATATATTTATGAACAATAAAACCATAAAATTTGAGATAGCAACTCCAGAGAGGCAAGTTCTAAAAGAAGAAATAATACAAGTATCTCTACCTACTAAGCAGGGAGAAATTACTATTTTACCTGGACATATACCGTTAGTAGCTATTTTAGATACAGGAGTTATTGGAATAACTAAAAAAGATGGTTACCATGATATTCTATCTCTCTCTGGAGGATTTGTAGAAGTATTAAAAAGAAAGGTGGTTATATTGGCTGATATAGCTGAACGGGCAGAGGAGATAGATGTGGAAAAAGCAAGAGATGCCAAAGAAAGAGCTAAGGAAGGTATTAAAGATATACGCCAATCAGATAAAGAGAGGTTTGCCGAAATAAACGCAAAGATAGCTAAAGAATTAACCAGAACCAAGGCGGTTAAAAGATGGCAGAATATTAATAGATAGACATTTAATTTTCAATCTCTTGACATAGCTATTATACTTGATAAAATAACATAAGGTTTTAGCACTCTAACCATTCGGGTGCTAATGTGACCATTGTTAATTCATAAATTAACCAGTTCTTACCATATTTTTTTCTCTTTTTGGGAAGAGAAATAGGTAAGGGCTAATAAAAAATTATATGAAACTAAGACCATTAAATGATCATGTTATTGTAAAGCCAATAACAGAAGATGAAACCACTAAGGCCGGCATTGTATTACCGGAAACAGTGGACCAAGAAAAGCCTGAAAAAGGGCAAGTAATAGAGATGGGTCCGGGTAAATTACTGGACAGCGGAGAGAGAGCTCCTATAACCTTACAAAAAGGAGATAGAGTTATTTTTAAAAAATATTCTCCGGATGAAATAGACTTTGAGAATGAACAATATTTGGTTTTACGGGAAGAGGATGTTCTTGCCGTGACAGATGAAGAATAATATTTGTAAAAAATATTATAATCTTAATTACAATAATAGGTTATTTATTAATAAAATCTGTAATATACTGTTGGTAAAAGCTGTATGTTACAGGATGTAAGAATATATGGCTAAAGAAATAATTTTTGAAGAACAAGCAAGAACCACTATGAAAAAAGGAGTGGATAAACTTGCTGATACTGTCAAGGTTACATTGGGTCCTAAAGGGCGCAATGTAGTTATTGATAAAGGGTATGGTGCTCCGACTATTACTAAAGACGGAGTAGCCGTAGCCAAAGAAATTGAACTTGAAGATAAAAATGAAAATGTGGGAGCTGAGTTAATAAAAGAAGCCGCTTCCAAAACCAATGATATTTCCGGTGATGGTACCACCACCGCAAGTGTATTGACCCAAGCTATGATACAGGAGGGAATAAAGCAGGTTTCTTCCGGGGTTAATCCGGTGGAAGTGAGAAGTCAAATTGAAAAGAAAACCGATTCCATTGTTCAAAAGTTAAAAGAGACTAGTAAGCACATAACCACTCAAGAAGAAGTTGAGCAAGTGGCATCTATAAGTGCCAATGATAAAGAGATTGGCAAAAAAATAACCGAGGCCATTAGCAAAGTTGGCAGGGACGGCGTAGTTACTGTTGAAGAGGGGCAATCTTTTGGTGTGGAAGTAGAGGTAGTTGAAGGAATGCAATTTGATAAGAGCTATGTTTCTCCTCATATGGTTACTAATACTGAAACCATGAAGGCTGAATATGAGGATCCTTATATTTTAATTACAGACAAAAAAATATCCTCTATCCAAGAAGTCTTGCCTATTTTAGAAAAAATTTCTGAAGGAGGTAAAAAAGATATAGTTATTATTGCCGAAGATATTGAGGGTGAAGCTTTAACCACTTTTGTGGTTAATAAATTAAGGGGTACTTTTAATGTTTTAGGAGTTAAAGCACCTGGTTTTGGAGAAAGAAGAAAGGCAATGTTGGAAGACATAGCTTTGTTAATCGGTGGTAAAGTTATTTCAGAAGAAGTGGGATTAAAATTGGAGAACACTCAATTAGAAGACCTGGGGCGAGCCAGAAGAGTGGTATCCACTAAAGATAATACCACTGTTATTGAAGGTAAAGGAGATACAAAGGTTATTGATGACAGAGTGGAACAGATTAAAAAAGAAATCGCTCAGTCTGATTCTGATTCTGATAAAGAAGAATTGCAAAAAAGATTAGCTAAATTATCCGGAGGAGTTGGAGTTATTAAAGTGGGAGCTGCCACTGAAACGGAAATGAAAGAAAAAAGAGATAGGGTGGAAGATGCCTTAAATGCCACCAGAGCGGCTCAAGAAGAAGGAGTTGTTTCTGGCGGAGGAGTAGCTTTAGCTCAACTATCTAACACTTTTGAAGGGTTAACAGACAAAAAGGAAAATAAAGATTTTGGTTCTCAAATAGTGGACAACGCCATATTGGAACCCATTAAACAAATTGCTTCTAATGCCGGTAAAGACGGGTCTTTAATCCTGTATAATATTATCAGAGAGAGTAAACAAGAAGGTAATCCCATTGGTTACAACGCATTAGAAGATAAGTTTGAGAATTTGATTGAAGCCGGTATTATTGATCCTACTAAAGTTGTTAGAACTGCTTTGGAAAATGCGGTCAGTGCCGCCATTATGTTCTTAATTTCAGAGGTGGTAATAACTGATAAGCCTAAAAAAGAAGGTGATGATACTGGAGCTGGCATGGGCGGTGCCGGCATGGGCGGTGGAATGCCTATGATGTAAAAATTATATCAAGTTATAAAAAAGGCGTCTTTTAAAAAGGCGCCTTTTTGTGTCTTTAAAACACGTAATAGGTAAAATTTGCCTTATTTAAATGAAATCCAAAATCCAAATGCCAAATGAAATCCAAAATCCAAAATCCAAATTAGTCAAGCAAAGCTTGACTGCTCAACGCTGAATGCATAAAGAAGATATTAAGCCAGAAACCCATGGCATTAATTTATAACTTATAAGGTTACAATATTATTTGACATTTAAGCTTTGAAATCCAAAATCCAAAATCCTAATGCCAAATGAAATCCAAAATCCAAATGCCAAATGACAAATTAAAATTCAAAAATGATTTTAGTATATTATGTCTCATTTGACATTTGAACTTTGATATTTGACATTCATTTGACATTTGAGCTTTGACATTAGGATTTTATTGTATGATATTTGAATTTTATTAAGTATTTAAGCTTTCAGCCTTCAACTTTTAACTTTCAACAATTAAGCTCTGCTTAATTTAAAATGCTTTGCTTAATTTAAATTTGCGGATAAAAAAATATTTTCAATAAAGTACAGAGTTAACTCTGTACATAATATTTAAGGATAGTTAAATGATTTGGCACGACAGTCTTGTGGGTAATGTGCATACACACTTGTCAGTTTTGGAAAAAATGTGAGAAAATCGACAGATCTGTACAAAACTACCAAATAAGGCTTTAGATGAGAGTTTAAGATAGGTTATGCCCATTATTTTAAAAGATGTTAAATTAGTTGACGTAGCTAAAATGTTTCTAAGGTAGTAAAAGAACCTTACAGCGATGGGTTGCTCTACCTTAGAAGGCGGTGAACTAATACACAGTATTGATTTTTAAGCTTAATTATAGTATGATGATGGCAAATAATTTTATTTATTAAACAGGGGATTTCCCTGTTATTTCTAGATTAAATAATAAAATTTTTATGTCAGGACATTCTAAGTGGTCCACTATAAAAAGACAAAAATGGGACCAAGATGCTAAAAGATCAGCTGTTTTTACTAAATTGGTCAGAAATATAACTGTAGCTTCTCGGGAAGGTGGCGGTGATCCTGAAAAAAATTTTAAATTAAGATTGGCCATAGATAAAGCTAAGGGTTCCAATATGCCCAAAGATAATATAGAAAGGGCTATAAAAAAAGGAACAGGGGAATTAAAGGGAGATGATTTAGCGGAGTGTTTATATGAAGGGATGGGGCCACTTAACTCTCAATTTATTGTTAAAAGCTTAACAGACAATCGGAATAGAAGTGCCTCAAATATAAAGCATATTTTTAATAAATACGGAGGTTCTTTTACCCCAGTAATGTGGAATTTTGAAGAAAAAGGTGTAATCAGGATAGGTAAAGAGGATACAGAAGAAAAAAAAGCCTATTCTGAAGAATTAGAATTGGAGCTAATTGAGTTGGGAATTCAAAACATAGAAAAAGAAGAGGAGGGGATAACCATTTATATTGATGTTAAGAATTTGGCAACAGTAAAAGAATTTTTGGACAATAAAAATATACAAATAGAAACTGCAGACATTGAATACATTCCTTCTCAAACCAAAGAGATTAAAGAAGGTGAAAGAGAAAAGATAGAAAAATTTATGGAAGAACTGGAGGATTGCGAGGATGTGAATGATTATTATAATAATTGTGATTTTTAAAAGTTAATGGTTGAATGTCATATGAAATCGGCGCGCCTATTTTTCGACTTTTGATTGATTTTGAATGATAGTTTTTTAATCAATTTAGATTTTTGTTCTTTCTC
>JAGXOH010000019.1 GCA_023659985.1 Candidatus Falkowbacteria bacterium LH_S3
TAAAGTTAATTTAAATATTTATTCTAGGGTGTTGCACTTGACTATTTAATGTAGGCTACCTTAATTTATTAAATCCTACTGTAAAATATAGATTTAGTCAAATGTCACTTGAATTAACACTTGAACTGCGCGCCTCAAAAACTTGTCGTGGTGTTAAATAGTTAGAGCGTTTCCGTGGTCGAATGTTCAATTTACGAACTGCGCGCTGAACATCTTTATCTGTAATTGTAGCAAAAGAAGAACCCTTAGGAAAATATTGTCTCAATAAACCATTAGCATTTTCATTAGCTCCTCGTTGTTGAGGTTTTCCTTTGTCAGCAAAATAGACTAAGGCTCCTGTATCTTCTTCTATCATCTTATGTAAGGCAAACTCAGAGCCATTATCATAAGTAATTGTTTTACAGATTTTTCCTTTGAATTGTTGTTGAACTAAAGAATGAATCTCGTCTGCCTTAGCAGTGGTTAAATTAGCTACAAGAAATCCAGATACTCTTTCTACATAAGTAACTATCCTTAATTTTCTTTCTCTTCCTACAAAAGTATCACCTTCCCAATCACCTATTCTTTGTTTACCTTTAACTTCTATTGGTCTATTGTGAATTGAGCGTTTATTGGCTTGATATCTGGATAAATTGGCTTTAGTGCCGTACTTTCTTCTTTTTTTACCTTGTCTTCTTAAAGACTTTTTTAATTCTGGAAACCTACCAATAAATCTATAGATAGTCATATGAGAAGTTAACCCCAATGTTCCAGCTATTTGTTCAGGTGACCAATCTTCTTTTAAATAATGTTTTATCTTTCTGTTCTTTCTTAAATCGTTATCAATTATTCGATATCTAACTTTAGATAATTTTCTTCTATCTTTGGCTTGTTTATTAGCCCAAGGAGCTTTTTTGTGTTCTATTTACTATTTCTCTTTATCTCTCTTGAGATTGTACTTCTATCAAAACCTAATTCTTTAGATTTGTGTTTTTGTGTGTGCTTGTCTTAACATTAGAGCTATACAAACACGATCATTTTGTTTAATATGTTTATGCATACCCGTGATATATGGTTAATTGTTAATAAACTATTTATACCACAGGTATGTTGCATTTCAAGCGTTAATTCAGCATTTACCTTTGACAAATTCATTAGGTTTTTAATTTTAAGCTATAGGTAAATTGCTTGTTTTATTTAGAACAAATCTTAACAAATTCCACAAAAAGAGGATGGGGATGTAATGGCCTGGAAATATATTCAGGATGAAACTGAGTGCCGATAAAAAAAGGATGATCAGTTATCTCAATAGCTTCCACTATTTTACCGTCAGGAGAGGTACCGGCTATTGTCAATCCTTTTTCCTGCAAATTTTGCCTATATTCGTTATTAAATTCATATCTATGTCTGTGTCTTTCAGATACTACATTTTCTTTTTTGTCCTCTTTATATGCTTTTTCCAGATGAGTTCCTTTAATTATCTGGCAAGGCCAACCACCTAATCTGATAGTACCTCCATATTGGCAATTAGCGATTATTTCTTTTTGATCCGGCATAATATGAATAACCGAGTGCGGGGTATCAGGATCCACTTCGGCTGAATTAGCCTCCTCTAGTCCGCAAACATTGCGAGCAAATTCAATAACCGCCATTTGCATGCCATAACAAAGACCAAAATAAGGAACCTTGTGCTCTCGGCAGTATTTAATGGCTCGCATCTTTCCCTGACAACCGCGAGAACCCCAACCTTGAGGCACGATTATCCCGTCATAAGATTTTAATATTCTACCCCCTTTCTTCTCCACTTCTTCAACATTAATCCAATGAATATAAGGTTTAACTCTATTAGTAACCCCGGCATGTTTAACCGCTTCAATAACGGAAATATAAGAATCTCCAAGATTAAAATCTCCAGAGGCAAAATATTTACCCACTACGGCAATATGAATCTCTTTTTTAAAATCATTAATGGAATTAACCATTTCTCTCCATTTTACCAGATTATGCTTTCTTTTTCGTAAAGACAGTTTTTCCAATATCCTATCTCCTAAATTATCTTTTTCAAAATTAATAGGAACATCATAAATAGAGTCCACATCCGGAGCAGAAATAACATTTCCTTTGTCAATATTGCAATTAATAGCAATTTTTTTTCTCCTAGGGTCATCCACTTCTGCCTCGCTTCTGGCAATAACAAAATTAGGCTGAATTCCGGATTCATTTAAAGTACGAATAGCATGCTGGGTAGGTTTGGTCTTCATTTCTCCCACCATATTAGGAATGGGGAGATAACTAACCATAACAAAAATAACATTTTCCGGATCATATAATTTCATCATTCTGGCTGCTTCTAAAAATAAAATGTTTTGATACTCACCAATAGTTCCTCCGATTTCTATGATCATAATATCAGCACCTGACTTATCTACTGCTTTATAAATTCTATCTCGGATTTCCATAGGAATGTGGGGAACCACTTCCACGCATTCACCTCTATATTCCAAATTCCTTTCTTTTTGAATTACACTCTGATATACCCGGCCTGTAGTCATATAATTTATACTGTAAATATTTTTGTTCAGAAATCTCTCATAATTACCTATATCCTGATCTGTCTCATCCCCATCTTCGGTTACAAAAACCTCACCATGTTCTAAAGGATTCATAGTCCCGGCATCAACATTTATATAAGGGTCCATTTTAATAGCACTAACATTATAATCCCTACCCTCTAAAATTCTACCAATAGAAGCACTGGTAATACCCTTGCCTACTCCGGACATTACGCCACCGACTACAAAAATAAACTTTGTGGCTTTTTGTTTTTTTCCCACAAGATTAATTTATATTAAAAATTATGTTCTTATTGTTGTTCTAATTCTTTTCGCGCTTCATCTACCCCTTTTTCCAAAACTTGTATCGCTTCTTTCATTTGCGGATCTTTTACTTGGGCATAATCTTCATCTGTCATTTCCACTTTAATATCAGGCTCAATGCCTTCATCTTCTATAGTAGTACCCTTAGGAGTCAACCACTTAGCTACGGTTACTTTAAGGGAAGAATTATCAATCAAACTCTCCAGACTTTGAACCGACCCCTTACCAAAAGTCTTCTTTCCCAAAATGATGGATTTATTATGATCTTTGAGAGCTCCGGCTACAATCTCGGAAGCGGAAGCACTACCAACATTAACAAGCACCACTGTAGGAATATTCTTTAATCTAGCTCTACCTCTAGCTTTATGTTCCTGTTCTTGACCGTCAGCTAATTTTTCTAAAACTACATTGCCGTCTTCTATCCACTCACTAGCAACCTCTACCGCTCCATCCAGATACCCTCCGGGATTGTTGCGCATATCCAAGATAATACCCTTGGGATTTTTAGCAACTATTTCTTTGACCGCATCATTGAACAGTCCTACAGTATCATTTTTAAAATTGATTATTTCAATAACATATATGCCGTTTTCTTTAATATGAGTACGAACACTTTTAACCACTATATAGCCCCGAGTAATGACAATATCCTGTAGGTGCTCAAAACTTTCCCTGGAGATAGTTAAAGTTACATCTGTCCCTTCTTTTCCTCTGATCTTTTGGACAGCATCATCCAAACCAATATTAGCGGTGGACTCACCGTCAATAGCTAAAACTCTATCTCCGGGTTTAAGACCGGCTTTGGCAGCTGGAGTATCAGTTAAAGGAGCTATTATGGTTAACACATCATCCCGAATACTTATTTCCGCCCCTATACCCTCAAAAGAATCCTCAGATAAACTCTTTTTAAAATCTTGGGATTCTTGGGGATTCATAAATACAGTATAAGGATCGCCTATCGCCCTAACCATACCTTCTAATGATCCGTAAAAAAGCTCTTTATCTTTTATTTCATCTTTATCTACATATTTATTTTTTAACGCATGCCAGACATCCCAATAAAGCTGAAAGTCTATATTTTGAACTATTTGCCCTTTTTCCGATTCTTGATATTTACCTGTTAACTTGCCTACATAAATAGACTCTTTTTCAGCCAAGTCGCCAATCACCTCATTTTTTTTAGCCATATACATCCCAGCTCCGAATGCCACTAAAATAGTTAATAAAAAAACCACTCCTAAAGAAATTTTTCTCCATTTTTTATTTCTGTCTGAATTTGAGAACGACTTTTGAGAATGGCTATTATAAAAATTATCCATAAAAAAATAATCTTATAAATTATAATAAAATTGGCAAATAATTATCTTAACTCCTTAATATTTTTATATTATTCAGGTCTGTTATGTCCCATACTTGTGATGGTTTAGTCTCGCCTATCTCGCCTATATTGATAACCGCATCAGGTTTTTCTTTTTTAAAAAATCCTTGCAAGAAATCTGCTTTGGTTACTGGCTGCTCACCACTTATATTTAAACTGGTGGAAACAAGCGGGCATCCAACCTTTTTAATTATTTTAGTAAGAAATCCACTATTAGGCAAACGGACCGCTATTTTTTGTCTATTATTAAACAAATTGGTTGCCAATTTGTTTTTAGTAAAAAGAATAAACGAATAAGGTCCTGGCCAATACTTTCGCAAATAACGTTTTTGCTCTTGATTAATATGGCAATAGTTATTAGCCATACTCATGTCAGATACCAATACCAATAAAGGCTTATTTTCGTCTCTTTGCTTAATCCGATAAATTCTTTCTACAGCCTGCTCATCAGTAGCTAAGCATCCTAAGCCATAAACAGTATCTGTGGGATAAGCCAAAACTTGTCCAAAGCGAAAACGCTCAGCTATGTCGTTGATGGTCTCTTCAGTACTTAGTTGTTCAACATCCATACCAATATTATCCATAAAAAATATAAAAAGGTAGAAATCCGCCCCTAACGAAAGGCAGGATTTTTATATGCGACAAACAATAAAAAAAATTAAATAACCGATTTTAATTCTTTAAGTACTTGCGGAAATAAAGGCAAGATAATCTTAATAAAATTTAACAAAAAAGGTGCTAACTGAGACTCTGCCAATATATCACCGAAAAAAGTTTCTACAAAAGTATATTTAGAAAGTATATACAAAAGCAACCCCAAAATCAAACCGCCTTCCACAAAACCAAAAACCGCTCCACCCAAACGATTGACAGTTTTTGAAAAAGGTATGATTGAAAATATTTTGAAACTTTTATTAAGAAGTGAAAATCCTAAGGTTACCAACTTATCAATAATTAAAAACAAAATAATAAAACAAATTATTTTCCCCAGATTATCTAAACCAAAAAATAAATCTTGGATAACACCAAAAAGCATTAAATACAGTTGACTGGCTCCCCAAGCTCCCAAAATCACACCCACCAAGGAGCCTATAGTTTTAATCAAACCAAAAAACAAACCGTAAAAAACAAAGCCGGCTAAAATAAAAAGTAAAATAATATCTAAAATAGTCATATTAAATATGTTAGGGACCAACTATCAACCACCAACTATACTATTTTCCTAGTTGCTGACTAATAGGTCTTAGGATATGCTTTTAATTAATTCTCGAAAATAGTGGGGCTCCTTTGTTTACCTTTTCACCACCCTTCAATCCTCCCCACTTCTTAGCATCTTCTAAACTCTGTTCTATTTCTTCAGCTGGCTTCAACCCCAAATATTGCCACACTCTAGAAGTGGAGCTTGGCATAAAAGGAATTATCATCCAGCCTATTTGCCTCAATGTTTCAGCTAAGCAATACAGATGTTTGGCTGCAACTTGTTTATCTTGCCCACTTATCTCCCAAAGTTTTACAGCATTAATATGCTTATCACAATGGCTTAAAAGTTCCTTTATATGGCGTAAAGCTTCATCAGGGTGAATATCACTCCAAGCTTTATGATATTTTTCCCAAATATTAGCCACATCAAAAAGAAAGGTCTTGTCCAAGTCATCCACACCTTTTACTTTAAGTTCTGTTTTATCTTCAGAAGCAACCTTAGGGATGCCTCCATCCATATATTTATCAATCAAAGATATCACTCTATTTAAAAGATTTCCTAAACCATTAGCTAAATCAGAATTATATTTTTCATCAAATCTTTGCCAATTAACGTCTCCATCATGACCAAAAATAATGGCGCTCATTAATAAATATCTACTTCCATCAGCTCCATATTTGTTGATAAGATCAGCCGGAGCCACCACATTACCTATTGATTTGCTCATTTTTTGACCATTAACCAAGAAAAATCCATGAACCATTAACCTCTCAGGCAGAGGCAATCCTAAGGCCAAAAGCATAGCTGGCCAAATAGTGGCATGTACCCGTAATATATCCTTACTCATTAATTGTATTTGAGGGGGCCACATTTCAGGTTTGTTTGCCTGGTCACCATCCCATCCCAAAACCGTAAGATAATTTAAAAAAGCATCTGCCCATACATAAGCAGTATGAGACTCATCAAAAGGAAGAGGTATACCCCATTTTACTTTTTTCCTAGAAAAGGAAATATCTCTCAACCCTTGATTTTTGTAAAAACTGATAATCTCATTCTTTTTTTCCACAGGTTGTATTTTTAATTCATCTTTCTCAATTTTTTCCAATAATTGGCCTGCATAAGCAGACAGGCGGAACATGTAAGTTTCTTCGTTTATCCACTCCACTTTAGTGCCGTGATCTGGACATTTATCACCTTCTATTAGGTCTCCTTTGGTTTTATATTGCTCGCAACCTTGACAATACCAGCCCTCGTAAGTGCCAGAATAAATATCACCTTTATCATATAAATATTGAAGCGCTTTTTGAACAGCCTTAATATGTCTTTGTTCACTGGTTCTTATAAAATTACCCATAAAATTATACGATATTTCCAATTCATCCCAGGCGAATTGAAAATCAGCAGCTATGCGATTTACAAATTCTTCCACATTTTCATTATTTTCTTTAGCCTTTTCTTCTATTTTAGCTCCATGCTCATCTGTGCCAGTTGAAAAAAAGACTTTATCTCCTATCATGGAATGATAACGAGCCAAAACATCAGCTGCTACTGTGGTATAAGTATGACCTAAGTGAGGTTTGTCATTTACATAATAAATAGGTGTTGTAATATAAAATTTTCTTGCTTCATTGTTCATATAATTTTGAATCTCTTAATATCTTACATTAATTATTATAACAAACTCTCCTTTTTTTGCACTCTCTTTCTCGTTAATAATTCGGTTATAAATCTCTTCTATCTCCCCTCTATATACTGTTTCATACATTTTAGTTAATTCTCGGCACACAACCGTATCTACAACTATCTTTTGTTCCAATTCCTTTTCCACAATTTGTTTAGCTTTTTGCATTTCTTGTAAAAACTTAATAATTCTATGTTTTGATTCATAAATAACCACTGTATAATCACTTCTAAATATGGAATAAATAAATTTTTGTCTCCCTTTTTTATGAGGTGGATATCCTAAAAATAAAAATTTATCCGCCGGCATACCTGATATTGATAAAGCTGTAGTCACAGCTGAAACTCCTGGGATAGCTTCAATCTTAACTTTATCTCCCAAATCTTTAACAACCGCTTCCACTAATTTGCCTCCAGGATCTGAAATCCCAGGAGTACCAGCATCTGATACTAAAGCTAAATTTTTATCTTGCCTGAGAAGTTCAATTATATAATTGATTTTTTTAACACTAGAATGTTGGTGATAAGAAATGGTTTTAGTTTTGATATTATGGTAGGCAAATAACTTTTTAGTAGAACGAGTATCCTCACACAAAACAATATCAGACTCTGATAAGGTTTGCAAAGCCTGAAGAGTAATATCTTTCATATTACCAATAGGGGTGGCAACTACAGATAGTTTGGACATATCTTAGGAAAATAATTATCCCTTAAATTTTCATTTACAAAAACCTTTAATTCAACTCAAGGTAAGTAAAAAATATAATTCGTAACCAAAAATTGTTATTTTAAATCCTCTTTCCTCTCCTCCACATATCTGGTCCATTGCTCAGCTATCTCTACAAAAACTTTAAACGGAGCTTCAATGATAAAATCCAAAATAAAAATAAAAACATTAATCCGAGAAAATCTCTCTGACAACCATTTACCAACAACGGCAATGGGAATATAAAAGAAATCTAAGAAAAAACTAAAAATATTCTCCTGTTGTTCTACTACTATATATTGCCTAACTATTTTTCTAATCCTAATAGCAAAAAAACTGGCAAAAGTTAAAAAGAATAAGAAAATAATAATACTTATCCAGTTAAAGCTTAATTTATCCAAAACCCAAACCACAAAACCGAAAGAAACCAAAAAGGTTACCGAATACATCATTTTGAAAAAAATCCCCAACCCCTTGCCGAATTGCGTTGGGTTTCGTAATAAAATTGGATTTTGTTTTTCTTTTGTCTGAAATACTGTCTCCCCTACACCTGTGATTATTTTTTTATTGTTTTCTTCTGAGGAAACTCTAGTGGTAACCACTGCTAAAAACAATAACAATGCCGGAAAGGAAATATTAACACTCAGGGCAAAATAATCAATTCCTTGACCAAGCCATTGGCTGATAGGTACTTCTAAAATTAAAGCTATTAAAGACTTAGTAAGAAAAATATAGATAATACTGCGGAAAGCGGCTCGCCACAATTTTGATTTGGCTTGATTATATTTTCTATTAAAAGTATTCTCTATTGATTTGTAAAAAGATTGAGGGTCATTTTTGGCTTCACCGTAAAATTCTTGAGGTTTTTGGATTATAGTTTCTGTCAAAATCGTATAATATACAGTATATCTGTTAATAATTTTATCCAGTTGTTTTTTAAGTGGGTGCTCTAATTGTCTTTTGATAGCCTTGCTTAAAAAATTCATATTTTCCGCTATCTCTTTAATATCCGCCTCAGAAGGTTTTTCCCAATTTTTATTATAATATTTAAAAATAATAAAACTAAGCATTCCTTCATCAAATTTCAAATAATTCCTGTGGATCCCCAAATAAATCTGAATTTTAAAATCTTGCTGAAGAGGTATATCTTGAGGAAGTTTAATGTTTTCAGTCAAAGATTTATACATATTGTTGACCACTACTTCCCTTACCGGATCCAAGCCCAAATTTTCTTCTATTTCACTTGACATTAAAGTAAGAAGCCAATTGCTAAGCTTATTGCGCTCGTTTATATTTTGTTTATACTTTTTCTTTGCCTTTCTTGTGCTAAAGCTTGCTTTCAATTTTTCTAAGGAGGCGCCGAAATTAGGTATTACATAATTACGTAATAAAATATGTTTCTCCACTATAGATGCTATTTCCCCAATCTTTCTTTCCGGAATTTTGTTGTTGGGAAGATATCCTGCCCTGATCAATTCATGTAACAGATGACTGGCTATCTGTTCGCTTTTAGAGACCTTAACCACACTTTCAATAATCAATTGCCTTTTTAAAATTCGTTCAATAGCCCCTTTTCTTAATAAATAATCCTCTTGATAATCAACAGAATTCCTTATTTTTTCATAATAAAAAGCCATTTTGGAAATTAATTCCGAAACAACTATCTTAGGCTCTTCTCCGCCGGTAGACTTACCTTGGCTTTGTTCTCTATAAATAACCCTAAACAATTTTTCTATATCCTCAGAGATAACCAAGGATGAATTTTGTTTTCTTCTCTTCTGTAGATTGGGGTTGACCATAAAATTTTTTGTTATTGGGTCTTAAAGCTTTCTTTAATATTATTTTTCATTTCTTGCCCCCAGCTGTCTTGCCAATCCTTAGGAATGATATTCCAAAATTTTATGGTATAAACTTTATCATTACGGATAGCCACTTGTTCATAAAAACCAGTGTCTATCTCTTGATCCCAAGCTGATTTATCAAAAACCCGCACCACTAAAGGCTTGGCGTAATCAGGCACGTCAGAACTATAATCAGCATCAGTGGTGGGTATAAAAAATTCAATATCCACATAACCTCCTCCTTCTTTCCTCTGAGTTTGATAATACTCAAATTCCGAAGGCAAGGTTACGGAAAAATTAAGAGATTGGTTCTTATAATAATACTTTCCGTCCCCAGCCTGCTGATCCATGGGAGTATTTGATTTTCCACAACCAACCAAGGCAACCCCTGTGACTAACATAATCACTGCGGCCAACAATATTTTTTTCATAAAAATTTTGAATTAAATTTTATCTATCAAAACACCAAAAAATAAAATTTCTATCCCCAAAAGTCAAAATCTTTAAGAGTTTTAAAAATATTTAAAATAAGCTACATTAAAATTTTAAATTTTAAAAATTCTCTCTACTTCCCGCTTGATATTCCAGATCTTATAGGCACCATAAAAAAACATAAAAGCGATAACAATGATAACCAAACCGATAATCAGTTTTAAAAACAAAGTACTCCACGCAGCTAACACTCCTAAAACCAAAAGTAAGATCCCATTTCCAACAAGAGCCCAAATTATACCGTTGACCCTTTTTTTTATTAACTTAATTCCTTTTTTCATAGTAATTGTTTTTCCCAAGATTTATCTTGGAAAAGGTTAAATTTAAGATTTATATATTAATTAAAATATAACATATTTTCAAAATAACCGAAATGTTTGTACTGTTGCAGGGTCAAGGTTACACTTTGGGGATAATTAATGTTATTTAAAGATAAAAACTACAACTTAATAAAATCCTAATGTCAAATGAAATCCTAATGTCAAATGCCAAATTAGTCAAGCAAAG
>JAGXOH010000001.1 GCA_023659985.1 Candidatus Falkowbacteria bacterium LH_S3
TTTGGATTTTGGATTTCATTCAAATTTTGGTTTTAAGTTTTGACTTTTGGTTTTGCGTTTTGAACTTTGAATTTTGCGTTTCAACCATATTTTAATTTGGTTTTGACTTTTGACTTTTGGTTTTGACTTTTGACTTTTGAGTTTTGAGTTTCAATTATATTTAATTTGGCATTAGGATTTTGGATTTTGGATTTCATTTAAATTTTGGATTTCATTTAAATTTTGGATTTTGGATTTCATTTGATATTATTTCATAATTTCCTATAACTTGTTGAACGACCTTGTCCAATCCGCTCAATCTTTTTGAGACGCATTAATTTATCAATTGCCTGCCTAACAGTAGCATAAGCAACTTTTGTTTTTTTAGAAATTTCTCGTGGCGTGGCTCTATCAGTTTTTTGAATGTAATCCCAAACAGCAAGTTGCTTCTTGGTAAGTAATCGTTCAATGTTCTCTTTAGAAAGCAAGTCAATGGCCATCTCTGATTGTTTTAAGAAAATGGTTAAAAAGAAATCCAGCCACGGAATAATATTTTCGTATCCTGTCTTATCCGCCGTTGCTAAAGCTTTGGCAAATAAAAATGTTTTTTGGCTTTTGCGAAGTGCCACATAATACTCTGCCTTGTTATTTTCAATCAGCTTTTCATGCGAAACATAAGGCATATACCCATATCCTTCTTTTAGAAGCAACAGATTGGTTAAAACACGGCTAAGCCGTCCATTACCATCTTTAAATGGATGAATTTGCAAAAACTCAACAAGGAAATTACCTACAATAAGAAGTGTATGATATTTTTTCTCGGCAATGGCTTCTTGAGTCCACTCAATTAATTCCTGCATTTCTTTTGGCACAAGATAAGCCGGTGTGGTATCAAAAAGAACGCCAATAGATTCACCAGCCGCGTTAATCATATGCACTTTATTCTCTTCTTTTTTGTAATCGCCTCTGTGAAGTTTATCTTTCTTTACATACTTTAAAAGCTCTTTGTGAAAATGCTTGATAGTGTTCTCTGAAAACTTGAGAGATTTCCAAGAACCAAAAACATTTTCAAGCAATTCAAAATAACCTTTCGCTTCTTGCTTATCGCGATCAGTGAATTTTTGAATATCAATACCACGCATCAGTTTTTCAACATCCTCATCAGAAAGCTTAGCGCCTTCAATACGAGTAGAAGCGCCTGTTGAGGTAATCAAAACTGACTGCTTGAGATTGCCTAAAACTTGAGGAGAAAACTGCGCCCCGGCAATCCATTGTCCTTTTAGTTCATCAATTTTTGTTATTTTTGACCAAATTTCAGCTGGTATCTGCTGAAGCCGTTGCTCTAACCTGCTCCGTTGTTTGAATTTATTATTTTTTGTCATAATTATAATTCAATATATCAACTATAGCGGATTATAGCGGATTATTAAAATGAATTCAAATTAAATATCAAATACTTAATAAAATCCAAAATCCAAAGCTCAAATGTCAAATTAAATATCAAAACTTAAAACTTAAAGCTAAAAGCTACAACTTAAAACTCAAAACTTCTACTTACTAAAATCCAAAGCTCAAATACTTAATAAAATCCTAATGACAAAATCCTAATGACAAATGAAGGTCAAATGACTAAATGTCAAATGTCAAATTAAATATCAAAACTTAAAACTTAAAGCTAAAAACTACAACTTACAACTTAAAACTTCTATTTAATAAAAATAATGTCAACTCTAAATTTTATGCTTAATGCCGGATGCCGAAAGCATCAGGCGTTCAACATTCAACATTCAACAATTTTGGGGAAAGCAAAGTTTCTTGGTGCGGACGGTGGGATTTGAACCCACACAGGATACCCCACGTGGTCCTAAACCACGCGCGTCTACCAATTCCGCCACGTCCGCAAACAGGTTAATCAAAAAGCTCTGATCAAATAAATCAATAATATTCATCTCTATTTTTATCTATTTTCCTAGTGTTGTCAAATTGTGTTATAATTAAAATACTAAATTATAAAATAATAATTAATCTTTAAACTTATGGCCAGACAACAAGTTACTCAAAAAAAAGCGGCTGACAATAAAGACGTTAAAGAAAATACATATACTGCCGCTCTTTCCTATGTATGGATCCTATGCTTAGTTCCTTTATTTGGCAAACGGGATTCAAAATTTACACAATTCCACGCCAAACAAGGCTTGATTCTCTTTGCTATTGAGATTGTGGGCGGATTATTTTTCTGGGTCCCTATATTAGGACCACTTTTATTCTTGACATTGATGGTTATTTCCCTAATCGGTGTTCTTAAAGCCTTGAACGGCAAATGGTGGAAAATACCTTATATCTACAAATGGAGTCAAAAAATCAAACTATAAAAACACTTGTGTAATAGACATTGCAAAAAAAACTGCTTTAATTATTGCTCATTACTATTTTTATGTCCAAACTTATAAAATTCTTTGAAGAACTCAACAATAAAAATGTAGATAAAGTTGGAGGCAAAAACGCCTCTTTAGGTGAAATGTATTCCCAGCTTAAAAAAGAGGGGATGAAAGTTCCTAACGGTTTTGCTACTACTTCAGATGCCTATAGACATTTTATAAAACAATCCGGATTGGAAAAAAAGATTCGCAATATCCTTAAAGGTTTGGATACTGGCAATGTTAATAATTTAATGAAAAAAGGAGAGCGATTGCGAAAAACAATAATGAAAGCCCACATCCCCAAAGATCTGGAAAATGAAATCAAAGAATCTTATAAAAAACTATCCAAGCAATCCAAAACAAAAAATTTAGACGTAGCGGTTCGTTCTTCAGCTACAGCTGAAGATTTGCCAACAGCTTCCTTTGCCGGTCAACAAGAAACTTACTTAAATATCAGAGGAGAGGAAGAATTGTTAAAAGCTGTTAAGCGCTGTATTACTTCTTTGTTCACCACCCGAGCTATCTCTTACAGGGAAGATAAGGGGTTTGATCACTTTGATATTGCCCTATCAGTAGGAATACAAAAGATGATCCGAGCTGACAAAGGTTCTTCAGGTGTAATGTTTACCATAGATACTGAATCCGGATTTCAAAACGCGATTTTTATTACCTCTATTTACGGACTGGGAGAAAATATAGTTCAAGGTAAGGTTAATCCGGATGAATTTTACGTCTTTAAACCAACAGGTGCTATTATCTCCAGTAAAATAGGCACTAAGAGCTTAAAAATGATCTACAATAAAAGCGTTGACAATCCTGTTCGCAATATAAAAGTAAATCAAAAAGACAGAAACAAACAATCCATAACAGATGACCAAATAAAACAACTGGCTAAATGGGGAATGCTCATTGAAAAACATTACGGCAAGCCCATGGACATAGAATGGGCTTATGACGGAAAAGAAAAACAATTGTATATTATTCAGGCAAGACCGGAAACAGTTCATAGCAATGGAAATCCCAATGTTATAAAAAAATATAAAATGAAAACGGGTGGCGAAATTATTACTGTTGGTCAAAGTGTGGGAACCCGAATCGGCACCGGTACAGCCAATCGAATAATGAATGTATCTGACATTAAAAAATTTAAGAAAGGACAAGTCTTGGTAACCAGTATGACAGACCCTGATTGGGAACCAATAATGAAGATAGCTTCTGCTATTGTGACTGATCAAGGAGGGAGAACTTGCCATGCTGCCATTGTTTCCAGGGAATTAGGCACCCCCTGTATCGTGGGCACTGAAGATGCTTCAGAAAAGATTAAAAACAAAAGTAAAGTAACTGTTGATTGTTCACAAGGAGAAAAAGGATATATTTACAAAGGAGAATTGGATTACGCAATTGAAAAAACCAATATTAAAAACTTGAAACGACCCCAAACCAAAATAATGATGAATATCGGGGAACCGGATTTGGCTTTTAAAACATCCTTCACCCCTAATGACGGCATTGGTTTAGCCAGGTTGGAATTTATTATTAATAATTATATCAAAGTTCATCCTTTAGCTTTGGTGGATTACCCTAAACTCAAAGACAAAAAATTAAAAAAAGAAATTGATGAAATATCTAAAGGATATTCAAATAAAAAACAATTCTTTATTGATAAATTAAGCGAAGGCATAGCCTCTATCACAGCCTCGGTTTATCCTAAAGATGTTATTATCAGATTATCAGATTTTAAAACCAATGAATACGCCAACTTAGTAGGAGGCGAAAAGTATGAACTAAAAGAATCCAATCCTATGATGGGTTGGAGAGGAGCTAGTCGTTTCTATTCTGAGGAATTTCTTCCAGCGTTTGAAATGGAGTGCGCAGCTATGAAAAAAGTAAGGGAAGATATGGGGCTTAATAACTTAAAAACAATGGTCCCATTCTGCCGCACCCCGGAAGAAGGTAAAAAGGTTATTTCTATAATGAAAAAAAACGGGTTAAAACAAGGTAAAAACCATCTAGAGGTGTATGTAATGGCGGAAATCCCTTCTAATATCATTTTAGCTGAAGAATTTGCTAAGATATTTGACGGCTTCTCTATCGGAACCAATGACCTCACTCAATTCACCTTAGGTATAGACAGAGATGCAGGCAACTCTTTACAGATAGCTGGTACGGATAACGCCAAGAATGAAGCTGTGAAAGATTCTATAAAAAAACTTATTAAAGTAGCCAAAAAGAGAAAGAAAAAAGTCGGTATTTGCGGTCAAGCTCCCAGTGACTTTCCTGAATTTAATGAATTTTTAGTAGAAACCGGTATTGATAGTATTTCCTTGATACCAGACACTGTATTAAAAACCACGGTAATGGTTAACAAAAAAGAAGCTCGATTAAAAAAGAAAAAATGACATCAAAAAAATCGCCAAAAAAATTGAGCAGGGAGTTTTTTATTTAAACCAATAAAAATTAATCTAATAAATTAAATATTGCCTTTTCCTTAACTCTTTCATACCCCTCTAATTCGTTTAAACGCGATCTTTGTTTGTTCAAAAGATCTTCTTTAATCTCATCTCTGGTCTTACCTACGAATGATTCAATATTTTCTTCAACTAACTCTCCCATTCCTTTATTTAAAAAGTCGGATATTTGAGAATAATTCTGCTTATCAGTATTGTACTTTTCAGCAAGAAGTTCTACTCTATTTACAGCCTTGTCAATAAAGGATCTTGTATCTGCTATTTCAACCCAAATATCTTGTAATTCTTTTAATGCACTCTCTTTTTTAAAATATTCCTTCCCCTCCTCGGAATTAGCCAAATCCTTTAACACTTGAAAAGCCTCTCCGAATTTAGCCACTCCTACATCCAAATTAGGCTTCACTTTAAAATCGTCTAGTAACCTATCTTTTATTTCACTGTTTGCAAATATACTTTTTAGTTGTTCAACTTTTTTGTCAACCTCACTTTCCTCAGATTCGTCAACCTCACTTTCCTCAGGTTCTAAAAAACCGGATATTTCATCTCCTCCATGCCTAAAAGCTCTAATATCTGCCTGTTTCGTGGCATCACCGGCATCTTTTAATAACCTATCTCCTTCTTGGTGTCCTAATTTATTCACAAGGCCTAAATAAGAAACATCAGCTAACATCACAAAAATATTTTGCTCCCAGAGAGCTTCCTCTTTTTGCTTTAATCTATCAAATAATTCTTGATTGGATAATTCTTTTACATCCTGAATGCTAAGAATAGAGACTATTTTATCTGATATCGTTTTGTACATATCGTCCCTTTTTTCCAAGCCGGTTACACTATCTATTTTTTTCTCTTCTATCTCTGCAATCGCCTCCTCCCTTTTACTGTTAGACTCTTCCAAATCTTCTGCCTCCTCCATTCTTTCATCTACCCATTCTTTTTTAAACTGTTCAAATTCTTGTTCTGTCATCTTATTTTTAAGCTGACTCTTAGTTTTATCAAATTCTTGCTCAAAATCTTTTCTGGCAAGATCTTTCTTTTTTTGTTCTTGGGAAATACCCATATCCTTGTCAGGAAAATTTTCTGGGTTAGACATAAAGAGAATTTTTATAATTTTTTATTAGCTAAAAATGTTAAATCTTTTAAATTATTAAACTGTTTTTGTTTTGCTTTAAAATATCCGGCAGTAGCTATCATAGCTGCATTATCAGTAGTAAATTCAAATAAGGGGATAAACAAATTAATGTCTTTGCATTCTTTTTTTATTTTATCACTAATATCCTGTCGTAATTTTTGATTGGCTGTTACTCCTCCGGCAAGCATTAGGGTTTTGGCATTTTTATCTTTAACCGCTTTTAAAGTTTTAGTTATCAAAACATCAATAATAGCTTGTTGGAATTCATAGCAATAATAAGATATTTTGTTGCGCCATTCACTGTCTTTCCGCAATTGATAGAGTAAGGATGTTTTTAGCCCTGAAAAAGAAAAATCATAATCAGGCGTATTATTCATCGGTCTTGGCAATGCCAAGGAGCTCCACATCCCTTCTCTATGGTTTATTATATATTCTTGAGCTTTTTCAGAGATCACCGGCCCTCCAGGATAACCAAGTTCCATTAATTGAGCAGCTTTATCAAAAGCTTCACCAGCAGCATCATCCCTGGTAGTTCCCAAAACTTCATAATCTCCATGATCTTTCATAAAAACCAACATAGTATGCCCACCTGAAACAGTTAACACTACAACAGGAAACTCAATATTGGATTCAATATAATCACCAATAAAATTAGCATAAATATGCCCTTCAATATGATTGATCCCTATAATAGGGATATCCCAAGCAAAAGACAATGCTTTAGCAGTTTCTATTCCTGTCATAAGAGAAGTTACAAGCCCAGGCCCTACAGTAACAGCTAAAGCTTGAATATATTGAGATATATTATCCCTACTTACCCCTGACTCTTTAATAGCCTCATCAAGAACCGGAATAACATTAACTACATGTTCACGAGCAGCCACTTCAGGAATAACTCCGCTATATTTTTTATGAATATTTATTTGAGAAGAAACTGCGTTAGATAATACTTTTATCCTTTTATCGTCGCCTTTAATAATAGAAACAGCTGTTTCATCACAACTGGTTTCAATACCTAAAATCCTTTTTGATTCTTGACTCATATATAAATTTTCTTTATACTTATTTTAATAAATGTAAAATGAACTTTAAAAATAGACTATTTCTTGTATAGCTTCGGTTACCCCGTTCTTTGCCAGAGGCGGGGTTTTATGGCTTTTAAATCACAATAATACATTAAAGTAGTTAAAACAAAACAATTTTTATCAAGCCGCCATCGTCTAGTGGTTAGGACACCAGGTTTTCATCCTGGTAATCGGGGTTCGATCCCCCGTGGCGGTACCAAATAGAATTTAATAGTTAGCTCCTATCTTAAATTCTACTCCTTCTTATAAGGGTTATTTTAACTGTTTTTTAAACCAATCCACCCAAGGAATTTCACCAGGATTTACATTGTTTAAAATACTCAAATAAAAAGATATCCAACTACCAAGTTGCAACAATTCCATTGATTGTTCTATTTTATCTTTACCTTGTAATTTATATTGTAAAGATTCAATATTATTTTTTTCCACCACTTCTTGAGTTAATTTGCTCCTATGTTGCACACGAGCATGATAAAACTTAGAATTAAAAAATAAAAATATCGTCCCGTTTTTGTTTTTATTTGGATTTTTTAAGCTTTCTAATAAATAATGATTAAGATCTGGAAGGGGGAAATAAGTAGCGAAATTTTTACTGTTTTCACAAAATTGATTCCTTAAAGTATGTAAATTACCAATTAAAAATTCTCCTCCTACTAAAACAGGTTGCTTTCCTTTTAATTTGGAAGCTATTTTTTTAGCTACATTATTATCAATTTTAGTTGTAATAGCTAATTTTTTATTCCAAGTCTCCATTTTAACCGCCACTTCCTTTATCTTAATATCATCAATATTTAAAAAACCGATTTTTTTCAAAAGAAACAAAATACCAAAAATTGAATACCCCAATCCCATCCGAGGCTGACCTGAAGGATTGTATTTAGGGTAAAAAATATAACCAGGAATATCATCTTTAATCATTAATTTTTCCAATTTTCCCCTAGATTTACCACTAGAAGTAATAGCTATTATCTTAGTTTTGGATTGAGCTATTTGCTTATAAGTATTCAAAACCTCTTCTGTGTTACCAGAGTAAGATGATAATATATACAAAGTTTTATCATCCACAAAAGAAGGAACTTGATAGCCAGGGCAAATATCCAAAGGCACATTTAAATTATCCGAAAACAGATGCTTAATAATATAAGCGCCTAAATTAGAACCCCCCATACCATTGAGGACTACTTTATTAACATTAGCATAACTCTTGGGAATTTTTATCAAATCAGAATCAACTAATGTCTGTTTAATTTGCTCTGACAATTTTTCAATTGATTCTGCTATAAAATAAGTATCTTGTTTGCGTATTTTTTGATAATTATCTAAATCCATATTTATTTTGATTATTATATGCTTACTTAGTTTCCAACATTTAACGCAACAGTGTTATTACTAAAAGATTAACATTTTTCCTTATAAAACACAATTTCAATACGACTATTGTCATACAATAAAATCCTAATGACAAAGCTCAAATGTCAAATGAATATCAAATGACTAAATGTCAAATTAAATATCAAAACTTAAAGCTTAAAACTACAACTTAAAACTCAAAACTTCTTACTTCTTACTTCTTACTTTTTATTTGGCATTAGGATTTTGGATTTTGGATTTCATCTAATTTTTGGTTTTGAGTTTTGCGTTTCAACCATATTTTAATTTGGTTTTAAGTTTTGACTTTGTTTTGACTTTTGACTTTTGACTTTTGAGTTTCAACTATATTTCATTTGGCATTAGGATTTTGGATTTCATTTGTCATTAGGATTTGGTCATTGGTCATTAATGTCAAATGTTGTAACCTTGTAGATTATAAATTAATGGTAATCAGAGAATAAATCCAAAAATTAATTAAAATCCATCGGTATGACATTTTTAAATTGCTCAGAGGTATGAAATTTCTAAATTGCCTTGACATTTCAATACGACTATTTCTTGTATTGATTTGACTTTAAATCCGAAAAGAAACAAAATATAAATAATTGGTCACGAATTCAACTCATCAGTAAAGAAAAACAAAACAATACCATAAATACACAAAATAACTCATCAATCTACTAACTGGCAGAGACATAAATTTAGCTTTAAAACATTAACTATGTTTAATTTTTTACACACATATCATCCTAACCCCATTCTTTTCTCTTTTAACGAAATCAATGTTTATTGGTATGGATTTTTTATTGTAATCGGAATTATATTAGCTTTTGCTATAGCCTTAATATTAGCTAAATACTACCACATAAAAAAAGAAGATATTATTGATTTAGCTTTTTGGTTGGTAATATTTGGAATCTTAGGGGCCAGATTATATCATGTAATCTTAGAGATTGATTATTACCTGAGTCAACCGATGCAAATTTTTAAAATATGGCAAGGAGGATTAGCTATACATGGGGCTATAATAGCCGGAATTATAGTTCTTTATTTTTTTACTAAAAAAAGGCGATTTAATTTCTGGATATGGGGTTCTATCCTGGTAACTGGCACCGCTCTGGCTCAAGCTGTAGGTAGATGGGGTAATTATTTTAATCAAGAACTGTTTGGCAAACCCACAAACTCACCCTGGAGTATCCCTATTGATGTAATTCACAGACCAGCGGAATATCTTTCCATTAATTTTTTTCATCCAGCATTTCTCTATGAATCATTAGGAGATTTAGCCATATTTTTATTTATTGCTGGGGTGCATATCTATATTATCAAAAAGAAGAAAATTAAAGAATTTTATTCTTTTATATTGGTAATATTGTATTTCATATTGTATTCTTTATTAAGATTTGCAACTGAATTCATAAGAATTGATGAGACTCCTATAGTGCTCGGTATACGCTCTCCTCAACTAATAAGCATTATTATAATTTTAATAGCGGTTATATTGCTAGTGGTGCCGCAAATAAGAAAACGAATATTGACAAGCAAAGAGACTTAGGATAAATTTGAAATTAATAATCGCGAATTCAAAATATAAAAAGAAAACAGGATAATAATATTTATTTTTTTATTATTTTATATTTATAATACCGCGGGCGTTGTATAGTGGTTATTACCCCAGCCTTCCAAGCTGGTGACGCCGGTTCAATCCCGGTCGCCCGCTCCAATTTTAAATTAAGCGTAGCTTAATTGTTAAAAGTTGAAAGTTGAAAGAAAAAATGGTTAATTGTTAAAAGTTATATTACTGGAAAACTCGTGTTTATACACGGGTTTTGCTTTTAAGTAATTGAAAATTCAAAAATATTATGCTATTTTCAAAACAGCTAATAAAAAACGGAGCGTAGTATAAAGGCTAGTACGCGCCCATGGGGTGGGTGTAATCTGGGTTCAATTCCCAGCGCTCCGACATTTTTTATTTTTACTGACTCCTTTTCTAAGGAAAATGTATTATTTATCAATAAAAACTAACAACATGAGAGACTTAAAAGAAAACGATGATAATCAGAAAGAAAATAATTTTTCTTATTCCAAAAAGAAAACTAAAATAAAAAAAATCGTATATTTGGTGCTTTTTTTTATCATTCTAATATTGTTTTTCTCTGTCGGAAGCTTTATATCCGGGGAAAATAAGGACTCTTTCCTAAATAAAATTCCTATTGTTAAAAATGTTAAACGTTTGGCTGAAAGTTCAGATAAAAAATTAAGTGGAGAAGAAAGAGGTAGAATTAATATTTTACTTCTGGGAATGGGAGGAGAAAATCATGCCGGAGGCAAATTAACCGATACTATAATACTTGCCAGTATTAAGCCAAAAGAAAAAAAAGCCACTTTAATATCCATCCCCAGAGATCTAACTCTGCCAGTAGAAGGTAAGGGGAAACAAAAAGTAAACAGTATAAATGCTTATGCCGAATTCAATGAAGAGGATGGAGGTATGGCTCTATCTCAATCCTTAAGCGACGTATTAAAAATGCCTATAGATTATTATGTTAAAGCCGACTTCCAAGGATTCGTGAATATAATTGATGAATTAGGGGGAATAAATATTTACGTAGAACAAACATTGAATGATTACAAATACCCAGTAAAGGGCAAAGAAAAAGCTGATGATTATGAAGAAAGATATAAACATTTGCACATAAATAAGGGCTGGCAAACAATGGACGGAAAGTTGGCTTTAAAATACGCCCGCTCTAGGCATACGGTCGGAGCTCAAGGATCTGATTTCTCAAGAGCCAAAAGACAACAAAAAATACTCAAAGCAGCCAAACAAAAATTTAGCAATACAAATATTATACTTAAGCCCTCTTTAATCTCTAATATTTTAAATGAATTAAATGAACACATAAGTACTAATCTGAAAATCTGGGAAATGATAAAATTATGGAATTTAGGTAAAAATATTGATACCAATAAAATAAAAAATGAAATTTTGGATAACAGCCCCTCTGGTCTCTTGGCAGTCTCAAAAACAGAAGATGGAGCTTATCTTTTAGTCCCTAAAAGCGGTGATTTTTCTGAAATTCAATATAAAATACAAAATATATTTTCTGGACCGGAAAGCAAAAATGAAAAAGACAGCCAAAGCCAAAATATAGCAAAAGGCGTTAAGATTTCCATAAGAAACGGGACTTGGATAAACGGATTAGCTGAAAAAACTGCTATAGAATTGGAAAAAGAAGGCTTTGATATAGTCAGAGTGGGAAATAGTAGTAAAAAAAATTTCCAAACTTCGCTAATATACGATCTTGCTTTTGGAGAAAAAACCGAATCTCTTAAAATACTAAAACAAAAAACTAACGCCAATGTTTCCTTCACCTTGCCCCAATGGTTAATAGAAGATATAAACCGAGATGTTAAAAAAGAAAACAATCCGGAAAAGCCAAACTTTATATTAATTTTAGGAAAAAATGCCAACAAAGAAATATACTAAAAAATATAATCCTAAGGAAAAACCGCAAGCGGTTATTTTTGGCAGAACTAACACAGGTAAATCAACCTTCTTTAACACTCTAAGCGAATCAAAAGAAGCTATGGTATCCCCAAAGGAGGGGGTAACCAGAGATAGTAATGTTGCGAATATTTATTGGCAAGGAGTGGAGTTTGAATTAGTTGATACCGGAGGTTTTATTGATTATTTGGATACAGAAGAACCGAACAAGAAAAAAAGAGAGAATACTATTGATGAAAAAGTCCAGAAACAAGCTTTAAAATATTTAAAAAAGGGGGATGTTATTATTTTTTTGCTAGACTCTAAAGTAGGTATCTTACCCCAAGATGAACAAATAGCGAATTTTTTAAAAAAAAGATACTCAAATCAAAAAAATAAAATAATAACTGTTGCCAATAAAGTTGATAAAGGAATAAGAGAACATCTTGAAGTAGCTATTTTCCATAAGCTAAACTTAGGGGAACCAATGCCTATTTCAGCCATCACCGGTTCTGGAACAGGCGACCTCTTAGATAGAGTAGTGGAAATTATTAAACAACAAGATAAAAAAACCATTCACAAAAAGGAAAAAAAAGAACCTGACAAAAGTATTGTTTCTGTCTGCCTAACAGGAAAACCCAATGTAGGCAAATCAACCTTATTAAACTCTTTGTTGGATTATGAAAAGGTTATAGTCAGTGATATTCCTCACACAACCAGAGAACCGCAAAATGTAGAAATAACTTACAATGATCAAAGATTAATTTTTGTTGATACCGCTGGCATAAATAAAAAAGCTCGCAAACCAAAAGATTTAGAAAAATACGGAATAGAAAGGTCACTGCAAGCTCTTGGCAAGGCTGACATATCTTTATTAATACTGGATATAACCCAAGAAATAACTCAACAAGAACGAAAACTCATAGATGAAATAATAAAAAAAAGAAAAAGTTTTATTATTATAGCTAGCAAATGGGATTTAATTGATGATAAAAACACTTCCAAGTTTATTGATTATATTTATGGCAAACTCCCTTTTGCCACATGGGCACCCATAAAATTTGTTTCTGCTTACACAGGGAAAAATGTAGACAAAATTTATGAATTAATATTGGAAATCAAGGAACAAAGGCAAGCAGAATTAAGTAAATCACAATTGGATAAATTTTTAAATAAAATAATTAAAAAACACTCTCCTACAAAAGCCAAGGGATATAAAAGACCTTATATTTACGAGATAAATCAACCCAAAATAAATCCTCCCAAATTTGACATTCGTATAGGAAAAAAAGATACATTAAATGAATCTTATGTAAGATTCATTAAAAACCAACTAAGGGAGACCTTTGGTTTTAAAGGCACGCCTATAAATATTGAAGTGGTAAGATAAAATTCAAAATTATGAAAATAATTGTCGGTCTTGGAAATCCTAAAAAAAAATATGAAAAAACCAGACATAACGTCGGTTTTTTAGTATTGGATAAACTGGCTCATAAAAACGGACTAAATTGGAGGCAAAATAAAAAAGCTATCTCCCTGATAACTGAATATGAAGGTGATTTTTTGGTAAAACCTCAAACTTTTATGAATAATTCCGGGATATCAGTAGAATCTCTGCTCTCTTATCACCAACTTCTGTCCAAAAAATGGAAGCTATTTACTAAGGAAAATACAGACTTAACCAATAACTTAATTGTTCTGCATGATGATATTGATTTAGCCTTAGGAAAATACAAAATTTCATTTTCCTCAGGTAGTGCCGGACACAAAGGAGTGCAATCAATTATCAATCATATTAAAACCAAACAATTCACTAGAATGCGCATCGGTATAGCTGGTAAAGAAAAAAATAATAATATCGCTACTCCCAATTTTGTTTTAAAAAAATTTAGCAAAAAAGAATTGCAAATTATTGATAATACCGCTTCTCAAATAATAGAAAAATTATAAAAAAATTGTTCAATAAAAAACACCTCCACCTAAGAAACATGATACCGCCTAGAAGCCGGAGATTACTTCATTTAAAGGTACAACCTAAGCCAAGGAGGGGGATGCTCAGATTTTCCCTACTTCTAGGCAGAATCATTTTCCCTATATAAAAGAGCTGTTTTAAAATAAAATCAGGTGCCTACGAGCCTTGTCATTTTATTAGCCTACACCTGTTTTTGTAGTAACTATAACACTATATCATATATTTATATTTTAGTCAATAGATGTGGATAATGCGCATACACATTTGGCGGTTTTAGCAAGATAGAAATGTTATCTTGATATATGTGTGTAAATATGCCAAAAACAAACATATTGAGAAATATAATAGAACCATTCAGGAAGAATTTATTGACTGGAATAAAATATTATTAGAATATCGTATAAATTTAATAAAAAATTAATAAAAGGTTAGTTTGGTATAATACAAAACGTTACAAAAATTGGTGTCAAACAAAAATTGATGTCAACTCTGAATTTTATGATATAATTTTTTCAAACCTGTCAATGAATTTGCTTTCTCCCAAATTGCCAAAAGCCCAAAGCTGAATAAATTTTCCTCGTGTCTAACAGGCATAAGGAAAATTGCTCAAAGCTGAAAGTTGTAAGAATGCTTTCGGCATTAAATTTACCTTTGGCAAATTATACTTTCAACGTTCAACGTTCAACCATTAAACTCTGCTTAATTTAATGAGCTGGACTAATACAAAAAATAGCGTTACAGAGGAAATCTGATATAATTTTAAAAAGCTATGGCAAATTTACAAATAATGCCTAAAAATTAATCATATAGTCTAGAACCTTAATTTTTATCTCATTGGAAATGAAATTTCTGATGAGAAAAACATAAAAGCTATGTTTGGAGAAAAATTTAAAAAAGAAACTTCTTCTGAAAAAATTAAGCCAAAAACTTCTGAAAAGGCTGAAGGAATGAAAGAAACAGAGGAATAAGTTACTAAAGAAAAACAGGAAATTAGGCTTGAGAATATTAAAGAAGCCCCTTTTCTTGATCAAGAGGTTAAACTTTATTTAAAGACCAATTCTTTGTACAAAAAAGGCATGGAAGATACTAATGAGGATGTCCGTCGAGGCACAGCCAGATCTTTAGGAGGATTAGCTTCTGTTGATTCTGAATCAGCAGCTTCTTTGTATGAAAAAGGCATGGAAGATACTGATGGGAGTATCTGTCTAAACACAACCGAATCTTTAGGAGAGTTTAGCTAAAACAATAAAAATTTCTGAAAAAGAAGTCAATACTGAAGAAAATTTCAAAAGCCTAATAAAAAGCTATGGTTTATCTCCAAAAAAAGAAGATAAAGATTAGAGAAGTATCCAATTTTAGGAGAGAGTTGGAAAAGTTAAAATTTAACTCTCGGCTTTAGCTTGTTGCATTCTGTTTTTTAATTCCGCAAACGGCTCATGACCTTCATGGTTCTTCGTGAGATTGAAAGCAGGATTTTGTGGATCAACTCCATTTTCTTTACATGCCTTACAAAAATATGTTTCAAAATCGAAATTTTCGTCTAAAACTGAAAGGCGAAAGTTTGTTGCTGTAATGTATACTTCTTGCAAAATTTTAGCACGAATATTCCCAAATGACTCACTCCCAAATGAATTATAGTGTAGTGACGGTTCTTCCCCAAATCCAACCCCTACCATATTTTCGCCTTTTTTGCTTTTCACCTCTGCGGTGAACTGAGGTGTTCCTGAATCATCAAAAGCTTTGGTGTTATTGTTATAAAGATTTTCTATAATTTGTAAAGCCTGTTCTTCTTCTTCCGAATTAAAGTAAATAACCATTTTATCAAGACGATTAAATTCCTTGGCACTTCCACGCAAAGGGATTTTCATTTGACTATTCAGACCCTCATTTTTAAACTCTTCCACTGCTTGTTCGAAAACCTGTCCTACATATTCCGGATTTAAATTTAAGTAAAATCTGCCAATTCCTGCTTGCTCGTATATTCCCTTGTTTGTACTACAAGAAAACCAATGTCCAGGAGCCTTCGGCATAAGGTTCTCTCCTTCTTTTTCCTTTTTTTCTAAATTGTCTTTTGCCAATTTTACTGACTTGAAATACTCTTTTTCTAATTTTTCGACCTCTGAATTGTTCTCCTGATATTTTAAGTTGTCAATATTTCTATTGTAAAAATCGCGATAAAAAAGTCCAACCAAACCTTTCCCTTTATATAATTCATCTTCGATCTCCTGCTGATGGTTTTCAACATATTCGTAAAAGTCCTCTATCGCTTGTTTCTTTTCTGGAGAATCTTCTATGGTTTCTATCTGCTCTTCTCTTGACTGTTTGGATTCTTCAGATTGTAAAATTGTACCATTTGTAGAATTTAAATCTTCTATGGAAAGATTACCATCTTTTAATTCTATTTTTAAATGATCGCCGGAAACAGTTTTCGGAAGCTTAAACCCTAATGGATCTTGACGACCGAGGATAAATGAATCGTTTTCTCTGATACTCTTATATCCAGTAGTGGGATTCTTTTGATCAAAAGTTGCAGGATCAACAAGTAGATAGTCGGCCTTCCATGACTTGTATTCCTGAACATTAATAATTTTCAAGTGTTTTTCCGAGAGATGGACATCAATCGGTATTTCTGTATCTTCAACTTCTTTTTTCTCTCCCTTAAGTTCAAAACGCTCTGGCTGAATTTCTTTTTCCGGTCCCCCTTGTCCCCTTATTTCATCTAGCGCTAAACCTGATTTTTCTTTAATTTGATTGATTGCGCTTGCAAATTCTGAACCTAATTGCGAATCAGGAAATACTTGGCGCCAAGTATCTAAAAATTCTTGTTGCATTTGTATAACTCTTCTTGCCTCGTCTGAAGTTAGTTCTTGATTAGCAGCAGCAAATACATTTTTTTTTACATAATCTCGTTGAGATGAGGAAATACTCCTATGATCTATTTTGTTTGTAATGTCAGTTAAATTTTCAATAATGCGCGTTTTATTTTCATCAGAGGATACTGCACCAAATTCTTCATAAACTGGGGCTAAGACATCCACAACGCCTTGAGCTGCCTCCCGCTTATATTGTAATTGTTTCTCTTGTACTGCTTGTTCATGTTGTTCTTTTGTCCGTCCTTCTTGATAAACAACTCCAATTTGCTCATCAATGATCTGCCCTAGATCTTTTTGAACATCCTCGATAGTCGGATATTTTTTGCGCAATTCGGTCAAGGTGCCTTGTACATCTATTGAACGCAATTCTTCTTGATTTGGCAAATACCCCTTCTCCATCACAGTTAAAATTTTTATACCTCTCTTGTTTGTTTTTATCTGTTCAACTGCTTCAGCAAAAGGATTGGACTCTTCAGGCGATTTTTGAACTTCCGATTTATTTTGTTCTGGAGATTCAGGCGATGGCGAAGTATTAAATTGTTCCATTTTTTCTTTCATATTTATAATTTATCACAATTTTTATTTTTATTCAAAGATCCACATTAAATCATCTAAAATCTGACTAAAAGGATGCCTGTTAAATCATTAAAAGTCGATATTAAAAAGAAGATTTCGGTCAGATTTTCAAACACTAACTTAAACTCTATTTCAGTCAGATAGTTAAATAATTTGACACGAACCCATCTTAAACGCTCATCTAAAGCGTTATTTGGTAGTTTTGTACACATATCTGCGATTCTCTCATATTTTTTCCAAAACCGACAAATGTGTATGCACATTACCTTCAATTTTTACTATGTTGGTCTGGTATAATTTAAGTTAGCCACATGCACTGAATTTTTTTGACACAAAATGTGAGTGAACTTGTTCTTTAATAGGCATTCCTTGTTTTCGGGTATTTTATTGCTTCTAAACACGACATACTATAAGTATGTCGTGTTTAATTTTTGGGAAAATGAGGCAACAAAGATGCCACTTCATCTGTTAAAGTTAGTTAATTGTCCTATATTTTTAAAGCTGTTATAATTAAAGCTGTTATAATTTTAATTACAAAACCGAAAATGTTTATGCCTAAAACAAAAATAACCACCTAAGTTTTATTATGATTGACACAGAAGACCAAGATTGGATCCTACTAAGCGCTTTTGCTAAATTTGGGCCTAAAAAACTCACCAAATTACTTAACCACTTTGGTTCGGCAAAAAAAATCAAAGAAGCTGATATCAAAGAATTTGAGTACATCGGTATTAAAAAAGATATTGCTCAAGAATTTAAAAATTTCGCCAGAAAAATAAACCTAGAGGAAATATTAAATACATTGGAAAAAGAAAATATTAATTTTATAAAAATTACAGATAATGCCTACCCTGAGTTATTAAAGCATATTTATGATCCACCTTTCTTGCTATACTATAAAGGTCGGCTAAATTTAGACCAAAAAATTCCTTTAGCAATAATCGGAAGCAGAAAACATTCTTATTATGGCAAACAAATAGCTGATTCCATAGTCCCAATTTTGGCGGAAAACCATATTGCCATTATAAGTGGAATGGCCTTAGGAATAGATGCCCTGGCTCATAAAAACGCATTAACAAAACAAGGCAAAACTTTGGCTGTTACAGGATCCGGATTAGATAAAGATAACATTTATCCACCTCAAAATCGTTCTTTATTGGACAAAATAATAAACTTTGGTGGAGCTATAATTTCAGAATTTCCTCCAGGCACCCCTCCTCTAAGGCAAAATTTTCCTCTTCGCAACCGAATTATTTCCGGAATGAGTTTAGGGGTGTTTATTATAGAAGCCGGTACTAAATCAGGAACATTGATCACTTGCAAACAAGCATTGGATCAAGGCAGAGAGATCTTTGCCTCACCCGGAAATATCTATTCATTCACCTCAAAGGGAACAAATAACATTATTAAACAAGGAGCTCATGTGGTTACCTCTCCAGAAGATATTTTAAATTTTTTTAATATTGATTTAAATGAAAACAAAACACTAAACAATAAAAAAAAGGAAGAATACTATTCACCAGAAGAATGCAAAATTTTATCTTTTCTATCAACAGAGCCAATACATCTTAATCAATTAATAAAATTAACAGAGCTTGACACTTCTACTGTAAATAGTACATTAACAATATTGGAAATTAGAGATGTAATTAAACATATAGGTAATAAAAAATACATAAAAAACAAATAATCAATCTTTATTAGCTAAATTATAGGATTCCATTGCTTTATTATTTCATTTCTAAATTATTAATTTAAAACAATGGGATAATAAAACAATAGAACAATGGATATAATATGAACTTAATTATTGTAGAATCTCCAACTAAAGCTAAAACCATAGCTAAATTCTTAGATAATAATTATCAAGTGAAATCCTCATATGGTCACATCCGAGATTTGCCCAAAAGCGAGACAGGCATAGACACGGAAAATAATTTCAAACCCAGGTATGTCATACCTGTTAAATCCCAAAAAACTGTAAACCAACTTAAAAAAGTGGCAAAATCGGCTGATAAAGTAATACTGGCAACAGATGAAGACCGTGAAGGAGAGGCTATTGCCTGGCATCTAACTCAAGCCTTGGAGCTCCAGGAGGAAAAAATAGAAAGAATAGCCTTTCATGAGATAACAGAAAATGCAATTAAAGAAGCCATAAAATCGCCCCACGGCATCAATATTAGTTTAGTCCATGCCCAACAAGCAAGAAGAATTTTAGATAGATTGGTGGGGTATGAATTGTCTCCTTTCTTATGGAAAAAAGTTGCCAAAGGACTGTCAGCCGGCCGTGTTCAAAGTGTGGCTGTTAGATTTATAGTGGAAAGAGAACGTGAAATCCAAGCTTTTAACCCAGAAGAATATTGGACCATAACCGCTGATTTAACTCCAAATGAAAAAGAAGAAAATCTTTGCTTCCAGTCCAGATTAAATAAAATCAAGGATAAGACAGTTAAAAAATTGGAAATAAAAAATAAAGAACAAAAAGATAAAATATTAAAAGATCTAGACGGAGCTGAATATCAGGTTGCGAATATCCAAAAAAAGAAGATCAAAAAGAATCCGCCCACACCTTTTACAACATCCACATTGCAACAAACCGCAAACAAATGGTTGGGATTTAACGCCAAGCAGACCATGACCATAGCTCAAAAACTATATGAAGGTGTCAATATCCAAGGCGAAGGACAAGTCGGTCTTATAACTTATATGAGAACTGACTCCCTTAATCTTTCCTCTGGATTTTTAAAACAAACAGGGCAATATTTAACTGACAACTTAGGTGAAAAACATACTCCGGATAAACCCAGGATTTTTAAAACCAAAAATAAGGACGCTCAAGAAGCTCATGAAGCCATTCGTCCCACTAATGTGACTTACACCCCAAAATCATTAAAATCCTCCTTAGATACCAATCAACATAAGCTCTATAAATTAATATGGCAACGAACAATAGCTACTCAAATGTTAGCAGCAGAATTGGATTCTACCACTATTAATATTGATGCGGTTAATACAGATTATCAATTCCGAGCTACAGGACAAATATTAAAATTTAATGGCTATTTAGCGATCTATCCGGAAAAAAGTCAAGAAATTCAATTACCAGAAATATCCAAAAATCAAAAATTGAAACTATTAAAGTTAGCAGGAGAACAACACTTCACTAAACCACCAGGAAGATATTCAGATGCAGGACTTGTTAAAAAATTAGAAAATTACGGCATTGGCAGACCATCTACTTATGCTCCTATTATTTCTAATATCATAACCAAAAATTATGTAAACCGAGATGAAAACAAGAAACTAACTCCCACTGATATAGCATTTGTGGTTAATGATCTTTTGGTTAAACATTTTTCCGGAATAATTAATTTTCAATTTACAGCAGAAATGGAGGATAATTTAGATGAAATTGCGACTGGAAATAAAAAATGGCAACCAGTAGTCAAAAAATCCTACGATCCTTTTCACAAAAACCTTTTAAATAAATATGAAGAAATTAATAAAAATGATATTATGCCTGAAAAAGAATCCAAAGAGGTCTGCGACAAGTGCGGAGCCAAAATGATTATTAAAACTGGCCGTTACGGTAAATTTTTGGCTTGCAGCGCTTTTCCTGACTGTAAAAACATCAAACCTTTATCAGAAAATGGAGAAAAAGATAACAAGGCTGATGAACAACTTAAAAAATTGCAAGAAAAATACAAGGATGAAATTTGCGATAAATGTGGTGCAGCCATGGCTATAAAAAACGGAAAATACGGACCCTTCCTGGCTTGCACCGCCTACCCCAAATGTAAGAACATCAAAAGCATTGAAGAAAATAGTAATTCTACCGGAGTTACTTGTCCAGTATGTGGCAAAGGAGAAATTGTTCAAAAAAGAAGCAAGCAAGGTATCTTTTATGCCTGTAATCGATACCCTGATTGCAAAACAGCTTTTTCCGGCAAGCCTTTACAAAAAAAATGTCCAGAATGCGAAAACTTATTAATAGAGGATAAAAATGGAAATGTTAAATGTTCTAATAAACAATGCGAATATAAAAAAAATTAGAAATTGAAAAATGAGGTGAATAAGTTCAGATACATGTTGGACTCCAAAAAAAAATAAACTTCGCTTAGAAAATTAAGCAGCATTTTTTTCTTTCAACTTTTAACATTCAACTTTCGACAATTTGCCTTTGGCAAATAATCTAGTCTTCGCTTAATTTAATTTTTCTTTCAACTTTTAACATTCAACTTTCAACAATTAAGCATTTTTTTCTTTCAACTTTTAACATTCAACTTTCGACAATTTGCCTTTGGCAAATTTAATGAGCTTTGCTTAATTTCATTTATCCCTTTTTGCTTTTTCTTTTACCCAATAAGGAAGATGACTTTTTACTTGCGCTCACAGAAGAATTTTTGCTTGCTTTAGTTTTATTAGTAGATTTGGTATTGTTTTTCTTAGTTTTAGCTTTACTATTATTGTCAATCTTACCATCTTTTTTGGTCTTCTTTCTTAAAAATTCCACTCCTTTTTTAAATACATCAGTGATCAAAGAAAAATAAAAAGTTCCATTTTCTACCTGTTCTTTAATAAGATCTAATATCTCACCAATCTTAGAAAAATTTTTTCTGGCATTCCCAGTAATTTCAGAAAAATTCCTAAAAACAATTATCATATAAAATAAAACCCAACAAACAAAAAACACCAATAACGCTATGGAAACGGCTATTACAATGTTTAAAATATCACCGCTATTTTGAATTAGTTCCATAAATACTTAATAAAATCCAAATGACAAAGCCCAAATACTGAATAAAATCCTAATGACAAAGTCCTAATGTCAAATGAATATCAAATGACTAAATGACTAAATGTCAAAATATTGTAACCTTATAAGTTATAAATTATATGCCATGGGTTTCTGGCTTAATATCTTCTTTATGCGTTCAGCGTTGAGCAGTCAAGCTTTGCTTAACTAATTTGGCATTAGGATTTTGGATTTCATTTGGCATTAGGATTTTGGATTTCATTTGGCATTAGGATTTTGGATTTCATTTAAATTTTGGTTTTACGTTTTAAGGGTTGTTTATCAAATGAAATGAGAACGCCTCTCTTTCGACTTTAAATTGATTTTGAATGATAATTGTTTAATCATTTTGGATTTTAGTTCTTTTTCAAAATAAATAGATAATTGTTCTTTTTTAAGATTCCATTCGGCCAAGATAAAGTAATTGATGTATGATTTTGGAAGAAATACTTTTTCATTTAGGATGTCAATGAATGGTTTGCCTGTTTGTTCTTTGTTTTCTTTAACCTGTCTGATGAAATAGATTTTAGGAATAAAATATTTCTTGCTCTTGGCTTCTGTTTTTGGCGCTTGATAATGGAGGTATCTCTGAGATGACAGATTAAACCATTCTAATTTTTCATCAACCTCTTCTACTGATTTGAAATCAATTCTATTCCAGAATTTTCTAGCAAAGACAGAGTTATTTCCTTCAATTGATGCCTGTGAGAATGGTTTTCTTGGAACAGCAAAGATGGGAACGACTTGCTTTTGTAAAAGATAACTCATTGCTTTAGAAATATTCCTCTTACCAGAAGCGCTACCAATCATTGTAAGAGCGTTATCTACTTTTACAAAATCAGGCTTTTCAAATTTCTTAAAAAAGCGTTCGAACTGTTTAATAAAATTCTCTGCTGTTTGTCCCTTAATCCGCTTAAAATACCTTAATTTAGGCTCTTTCTTAAAAGAAAAGGTGATAAAATTGAGAGGTTCTGTCCTACCAGTAATGTATTTTTTGCCAATGAAATCCATTTCTAAAACTCTACCACCCAATAAAGTATAAATAGTATGTTCTGGATAACAGAGATAGCGAGCTGCTCCTTTGTTTCTGCCTTTCTTTCGTGTTGTTGAAAGCCCCAAGTCAGAAAGTATGCGGCCAATGGTAATGAGGGGTGGTGCAGGACTGTCTGGATATTTCTCTCTCCACTTATCAACAATAGCTGAAGCTCCGGTGTAGAATTCCAAAGGTTCATCCTCTAAAGCTCGGTGGATTTCCTTAATTCTGTGCTCAGTAGTTTTGTCCCACTTCCGTCTTTTGCCTTGTGGCCAGCCTCTATCGTCTTTAGTGAAATCCTGATTGGGTGATTTAGTCCAAACCATAACGAAGTTTGTAGAAACTCTTTCTTTCCTTATGATATCACGTTTAGATAATTTTTTTTAAAGAATAAATCATTGACCTTTCTTCTTAATTGAAATAATCTTTCTTTGTTCATAGAATTTAGTAAATTAGAGTTAAATTAGTCGACTACTTTAGTTTACTAATACTCTGAACAATTATCAAAGAGAGGCGTTCTCATTTCATTTGATAAACAACCTTTTAAGTTTTAAGTTTTGAGTTTCAACCATATTTCATTTGGCATTAGGATTTTGGATTTCATTTAATTTAATTTTTGGTTTTGAACTTTGACTTTTGGTTTTGCGTTTTGAACTTTGAGTTTTGCGTTTCAATCATATTTTTGGATTTTAGATTTCATTTAAATTAATGTATAATAAAATAATCTTTTTAAAAATAATTAAGAACCTTTTATGAGTAAATATATATTTCTATTACTAGTCACTTTATCTGAAGCCACTATTGGTGTTTTTGTCAAATTGACCGGAGGATACATTCCTATTTTTACCCTTAATTTTTACAGAGTGTTCTTCGCTCTTCTTTTTTTATTGGCGGTAGTTCCTTTTATTGATAAGAATTTCTGGAGAATTCCCAGAAAACACATTAGACCGATCTTAATAATAGGACTTTTGATAGCAGCTCAAATTAGCATGTTTAATATTGCTATGAGCTTGGTGCCTATTGCCAATGTGGTCATTTTTTGGAGTGTGGCTCCTTTTTTTGTTTTTATTTTTTCCACTCTTTTTCTTAAAGAAAAAATCCGCAAAGAACATATTTTAATCTTCTTGATAGCTCTAATTGGAATCTTAATAGCCAAACCGTTCGGCGGGGGAAATACTTTGGGAAATGCTATAGCCTTAATTGATGGCGCGGTATATGCCACTTTAGTTACTTATATGAGGTTTGAAGATAAAACCGAATCTCCGGGACTGGTGTTTTGGTTTATGTTTATGTCCTGTATTTATCTGCTTCCAGCCTTCTTTATTTTCGGTCCCGGAGACTTTTCTCACATTATTCACTATTCCGCATTAGGGCTCCAATTACCGGTTATTTTGTGGGTGGTTTGCCTGGGTATGATCTCTACCGGAGTGGCTTACCTTTTTATAACTTTAACATTGAAAAATATAGAAGCTAGTATTTATTCATTAGTTGATATTATAGTCTCACCTATAGTAGCGGCATTTTTTGGTTATCTAATATTTAAAGAAATTCCTTCTATCAATATGATTTATGGGGGAGTATTGCTATTAATCTCCGGATTTTGGCTTACCAATTTTATGACTGAAGGCCAGACCGGCTGGTTTTTCTCATTAATTTCTAATTTTAAAAAATGGACTCGGAAAGAACATCCCAGCCCTATGATTCGACATAAAAATATCAAATAATATTTATTATTGTTTTCTTTGTCTTAAAACTTCATATATTACTATAGCCCCTGCCACAGAAACATTTAGAAAGCTGATATTTCCTTTTTATGGGAATATTTTGTTAACAATTACCCAATCATTCGGAATAGATATTGTCTCAATTCTTCAAAAGCTTTCCCTCTATGGCTTAAAAAATTTTTATCGCCATCGTTCATCTGAGCAAAGGTAACATCACAACCTTTGGGTTGAAATATAAGATCATAAAGTAAACCCGGCCTGTTTTTCCCTTGAGGCTTTTCCGTTAAACAGCCTTTCGCCTCTCCTTCAAAGACTTGATGTCCTCCTTTGGGAAAGACAAATACCAAGACGCTTTTAAAGCAAGCTGTTCTCTCTTTCTGGGGGACGCCTTTTATTTTCTCTAAAGTATAGTTTATCAAACTTAGGTCATCAGCTCCCTCGCCGGCCCATCTGGCGGTATGCACTCCTGGCTCCCCGTTTAGACAATCAATACATAATCCGGAGTCATCAGCTAAAGCATGCTTATCTGTTCGAGATGCCACAAAAAAAGCTTTTTTATAAGCATTCTCAAAAAAAGTTTCTCCATCCTCTTTCACTTCTTCGTTGACACCAACTTCAGAGGTGCTAAATATCTTAATATCTAAGTCTAAAAGCAAATCCTTCATTTCCTTTAACTTTCCTTGATTGTTAGTAGCGAAAATGATTTCCATAATGTATTAGTCTAAGCTCATTAAATTTGCTTCCCCCAAATTGTTGAAAGTTGAAGGTTGAAAGTTGAAGGTTGAAAGAATAATTTGCCTTCGGCAAATTGTTGAAAACAAATTCATTGAACTTTGAGCAATGAGCAATAAGCAATTTGCTGAAAGCAAATTTTCTAAGCTTTGCTTCCTTTTATTTTGAACCACCAAGATGCTATAGCAGTGGACAGAGGCATGGATAATACAATACCTATACTACCGGCCAATGTTCTGACTATTTCCGTTGCTATAGCCTCATTATTTATGATCTGTATCCAGCCGGTAAAAGCCGAATTTCCGCTGATAAATAAAAGTAGCAAGGGGAGAGACACACCTGCATAAGCCAGAAATAAAGTATTGGTCATAGAACTTATATGTGAAACTCCCACCTTATATGCTCCTTTAAAAATTTCCTTACCCCCTAAGAACCTATTGGTATGAAAAATTTGTTCTACGGTGGAAACTTGGGAAACAACAACATCGTTTAAAACACCGAGTGTGCCAATAATAACTCCTGCTAACAATAATCCTCTAAAATTAACCACATGTTTACCCATATTTATTATCAAGGTGGAATTTTGGCTGGTTATGCCGGTTAAAGATACCAAATCTACAAACAACCAAGAAAAAAATATGATAAACACCAAACTGGCAAATGTGCTCACCACCGCAATATGCGATTTTAACCTAAACCCCTCGGTTAAATAAATAATTATTAAAAGCATTCCAGTTGCCCCTACCAAAGTAGGTATTAGCGGATCAACGCCGTTGAGGATACTGGGCACAATGTAGCCTATTATAATGGCAAATGTTGCCACCAAGCTTAGCATGGCGCGCAGCCCTTTAATCCCGCCCACGGCCAAAACCACGAATACAAAAACTCCGGCTAACCACAATAACGCTTTAGTCCGTACGTAATCAACGACATGAAAAGTAGAGTCGCCTTTATCATTGTAATTAACAGCAACCCATACTTTATCTCCTATACTATACTCCTTATTCTTAACCACGGAAAAATCACCAATGCCTTCAAATTTGAATTCTTTATCTTTCCATTTCTCCTCCATCCCCCTGAGCATTAAATTTTGTTGAACGGTTTCTTGCCCATTGTCCAATTCTTTTTTCTCTTGTTTTAAAGTTTCAATGACCTGAGCTTTAAAAATTTCATCTTTATGGACCGACTGAGTGGTTTGGGCAGATACAAAGAAAGGAAATATTAAGGCGAATATAAAAAATACTAAAAAGGACCTATGTTTTATAGTTGTCATAAATATATTATTATTTTACTCCTTTGTTTATTAACCAAACATTATCCACCCCGGTTTTAATATCAACAAGATCCCAATTATTAACATTACTATTCCCCCTATCAAGTTGGCCCATTTTGTATACTTACTACTAATAAATTTCATTTGCAAGGCGCTCATAGCCAACACAAAAATCACTACATCATCCAAAATAAAAACTATAATATACAGAACCAAATAAACGTAATATTTCCAAGTGGCCAAATCAGACAAGCTTAGGATCTGAGTATACACCGCAGGCAAACCGGCGCTACACACCAGCTCCACCATATTAACTGCCCCGGCTAATAAAATTATTCCTAATAAGGAAATAATAAAACTCTTTTTATTGATGATATCTTTGAGTTTTTGAAAAACCTTCTGTCTCTTTTTTCCGTCAGTAACCTTGCAAGATCCCTCTGGGTTAGTAATAAATTCTTTAAAGTGATAACCGCCGCTAGCCAACGCTACCAGGCCGATCAAGATTCTTATCCATAAAATAAAACCTAAAAATAAAAATAAATTAAGCCAAGCGCTTAAAAATAAAAAATAGACAATGCCGGAAAATAGAATAAACGTTCCTCCCAGAATCCACATCTTTTTTTTGCTGTCCATTCCTAACAATAAACTGATCAAAAACAAAAGCACCCACATAGCACAAGGATTAAACCCATCCAATCCCCCGACAATTATAGTTAAAGCAGGCAAAGAAAAATCCTTGGTCTGGATGGTGCCAAATAGAGGAAGCTTAATCTCCTTAGGTAGTTTCTCTTCATTCCCGCAACTTTGGCCATTTTGTTTTTGATTAACATCTTCCAATATGGGCTTCACCCTGTTAGAACACCCTTTTTCTGAATAATAATCCAATGTCGACCGAATTCGACTGCCAGTAGTTTTTTCGTTATAGAAACCAATAAAATGCTTATCTCCAATAATAAGCGCGGGGACGCCAGAAGTATTGATATTTAATTGTTGAGCAATAGATGACAGCAATTTGGCGTTTTGAGGATGATTCCAGACCTCATAACTATGAATATTGATACGCGGATACTCTTCTTTCATTTTTTCCAAAAACTGTTCTTCTTTATGGCAATGAGGACATCCTTCTCCGTAAAAAAAATAAACGTCTATGCTATCAACCTCATTTTCTTCTTGCTGTAAAAATTGATCTTCAGCGGCATTTACTTGATGAATAAAAGGAATATTTTTTGAAGTATAAAAAAATAGACTCAAAAATAAAAATAAAACTGCTGAAATTTTCCAAAATTTATTTTTTGTAAGCATAATTTATTCTTCTTTTAATATTCTTATTGCCTTGCCGCTAATTAAAGCCGAAGTAATCTTCTTGTTGGCTGAAACCAAGATCCTTTGAAAAGTGCTTTGCGAAATTCCCATTTTGCGCGCGCATTGTTCTTGATGTAAATTTTGAATATTTTTTAATCGTAACACTTCTAACTCCTCAGGATAAAGAAACTCCACTTGCAAATTCCGCAATGGAATGCCCCCTGGTTTAAAATAGGACGCTTTAGGAGTAAAATCTATTTTACGCGGCGACTTTGGCCTTCCTCGAACTCTGCCGCAATTTCTATGTTTTTCCATAGCTTTTATTATATATTAAATATTAAATTAAACAATGACACTAACAAAAGGATAAACCATTCTGATAAGTTTACCCTTTTGAATTTTCTGCTTTATTGTCATCATCCATCTATTCTTTCTAAGACTTTTTTTTATCTAATACTCACTTTTCTCTCTTTGAATTTCAGCTAACTCTTCCTTGAATTTTTATTCTTCCTCATCCAATCCTCTTTTTTTGTCTTCAATAGTCCGTCCTTTTTGGTATCGACTCGACATGGAACTGTTGCCGAAGCCTTGTCTTCTCCCTCTATAACCTCTTCCACAAGGCCCCATCCTGTTGCCAGTCATAGGTCCCATACTCGAAGGACCGGTTCCGTCTCTTTTTGGCATATTTTTTTTATTTGTTTCACTAAACATTTATAAGGATAGCAAAACAAATTTATTAATTATTTACTCATTATTTATAATATATACCCAAAATTAAATTATGTCAATACTCTAAAAAACCTCCTAGAATTTCGAGTCCCCAAAGGTTGCAAAAATGAAAGAATAACCTTTATATAATTAAAATAAATATTTATTCCAATTTTCTTCATCTATATCCTCAAGTTTATTCGCATCTGTTACCAGATATTTTCCGATAGCCGATCTTCTCAAAGTCCTGAGATAACCGCCACAACCCAACTTTTCCCCTATATCGTGAGTTAGAGAACGAATATAGGTGCCGGTTCCGCATTTTACATTAACCTTAACAATATTGCCATCTACACTAACTAAGTCTATATCATATATGCGAACACTAACAGAACTCCTTTCCACTTCTATGCCTTCCCTGGCCATTTCATAAAGTTTTGTGCCTCTAACTTTCTTAGCGCTATACATAGGAGGAATTTGCTCAATAGTTCCAACAAAACTGAATAATGTATCCTTAATATCTTTTTCATTAACAGTATATGAATTATTCACATAGATTATTTTTCCTTCCTTGTCATATGTATCTGTTTTTGCACCTAAAAATATTTCCGCTTCGTATTCTTTGTCCAACTTCATAAACTTGCTTATATTTTTAGTGGCTTGCCTTCCGACGCCTACAATCAATAATCCAGTAGCCATAGGATCTAATGTCCCGGCATGGCCGATTTTCTTTATTCCAATTATAGCTCGCAATCTTTTTATAACATCATGAGAAGTAATTCCCTCTGGCTTGTTAATCAATATAAACCCACTTGTTGTTTTATTCATTGATTTTTTATTAAAATCTAATACTAAAATCGAGATAACCGACAATCTTATCACTAAATTCATAATCAATACTGGTAACCGAAGCGGTCTGCGAACCTTGTCTGCACCATTTTATCATTTTCTTTAATTGTTCTTCTTCTCCTTCTGCCTCTATATACACAGAACCGTCTTTTTGATTTTTAGCCCAGCCAACAACATTCAACTCTTCAGCTTTTTGCTGAGCTGACTGCCTATAAAACACTCCTTGAACTTTTCCGTAAATTTGGATATTTACATGTTTCATATGTTTATATAACAAATTTTTTCTTTCTTATAAATATTCTATTAAGAATATTTTAAAAAATCAATCAATATTTGGTTTTGGCTATTAACAAAACATGGCTTAATATCATTTAATTAAGATGATCTACAATAATCATAAAAACAAAAGGAGGGGAAAATGAAAATTAAAATCCAATTACCGGAAAAAATTGAAGAAAGAATAAGTCATTTAGGATCATATTCCTACCTATTCTTGAAAGATGTGATAACAAACATAACCATGGAGCAAAATGGTGGAGATGTTAGTTGGAATCTTGTCAAAATTGAAGCTCTTAAAAAAATTGGAAGCAACTAGGGTGTGATCAAAGTATCAAAATCCAACAAAATCATTGAATGTGATCTACCTCCTAATGTTTCAGGACTGGTAGTAACCCTTTTAGAAACTGCTAAATCCAGATTGGAAAAGAAGATGTTAAGGAAATCATTATTACTCGTTTTGAAATCTTTATAAAAACATGAAAAATCAAATTATCAATCAAAGAGGCTTTGCTCCGATTGTGATAATAGGAATTCAGGACGTTTCCGGGAAACGTCCCGAATTTCCTCTTACGTCTCTAACGGGGCTAACGCAAAAGGATTCCCAAATTGTTATTGAAAATAAAAGCGAGAAGGCAAGATATGAATCTCTTCAATTTGATAGTTTCGCAGCTGAAGAAAAATCGAGCAAAGTCTAAGCAAATGGATGTGTATAACTTTTTTACATTACGCTTGACAAACAATTTTACATCGCTTACAATCAATTAAGTTAGGTTAAAATAATTATTAATTTTAATGTTAGAACTATGGCTAAAAGAGAACGCTCACAAACAAAACTTCAAAAAGTTTTGGAACAAAAAGGATACTCTAAAGGCAAAGTACCGAAAGGCAAAGTTGCCCATCATGTTAAACCTGTTGCGGAAGATGGTAAGACAACTAAGAAAAATATTAGAATTATTCCAAAAGAAAAACACAAAAAAATACACACTAACAGAAAAGAACGCAGTAGAATATAACTATGCTTTCAAAATTTATTCAACAATTGCGAAAAAAGAATAATCTGACGCAGAATTTTTTGGCGTCCAAAATCGGCGTGTCTCGTCCGACCTATATGCAAATTGAACAAGGTAAACGGGACTTAACTATTACTGAGGCAGAAAAACTGGCTTTTATTTTTGGTATTTCGTTTGAGGATTTTAGGCGTGCCAAAGATTCTTCCATTACTGCTGAAATTAAGAAGGAAAAAATGAAATCAAAGGCAAAGAAACAAGAAATAAGAATCAGTGTGCCGCAAAAAAATCTTGAAAAATTTAAAGAAGTTTTGCTTTATATTTTATCAAAAGTTGGTGGCAAATCTAATGTTGGCGAAGCTGTGATTTATAAACTGTTTTACTTTATTGACTTTGATTTTTACGAAAAATTTGAGGAGCAATTAGTTGGCGCGACTTACATTAAAAATCATTATGGTCCTACTCCTGTTGAATTTAAAACCGTTGTTGACGATATGATCCAAGGTGGTGAAGTTGTAAAAGTTAAAGAAAAATATTTTAATTATCCGCAAAGAAGATATTTAGCGGTCAGAAGGCCAAATCTTGATGTTTTATCCGGTCGCGAAATAGAACATATTGATGATGTTTTGGCGCGGCTTTCTGACAAAAACGCTAAAGAGATGGAAAATTATTCCCACGAGGATATTCCTTGGAAAACGGCGGAAGATGGCAAACCACTTTCTTATGAGAGTGTTTTTTATCGTGACGAACATTACTCTGTAAGAAACTATGAAGACAGATTATAGTGAAATGCCGGAGTTTTCCAAAGAATTTAACCGGTTTTCAAAAAAATATAAATCATTGTCAGACGACTTGGAAGAGTTTAAACGCGTTGTTGATGTCGCGCCAATGGGAAATAGCAAGCATTTTAATGTCATTACGCGGAATGAACAATGTGCTGTTGTCAAAGCACGTTTGTTTTGTCGTTATTTAAAAGGATCGTCACTCCGAATTATTTACGCTTTTCATTATCAAAGTTATAAAATTGATTTTATTGAGATATATTTTAAAGGTAAGAAAGAAAATGAAAATCGTGAAAGAATTCAAGCTTATTTGAAAAATTTTTCTTAATTCAGCCACACTTACCATCCATTTTGATTTGTGGCGCAAATCAGTTGCTTGCTTGCGAAACCCTAAAGCAGAATAAATCTGCTATGGAGTAAGCGGATAAGGTGGATGGGCGTTAAAAAATTGAAAGAGAATTGTATTTTAATTAACTCAATTAACTCAACCCGCCCGAGTTAATCAATAGAAACTGGGACGTTTCCCGGAGACGTCCCGGTCTTCGTTTCTTTGCAGGAAGATTTTGTTTTTATTTCTCTATAGCTTTTACTAAAATATCTTTAAGTTTCGGAAATATGCTTTTTTTAAAGTTTTTTAATGTTTTTGACACATTGCTTCCTAAAAGCTTCTCTATTCCAAAACCTGTCTCTTTAGATAGACTTCTGTTTATGTGAGAGAAAGTTAAGTCTTGTACAATACAAAATGAGCTTCAAATGAAATCCATTTCTAACACAAAATGAGCCTGAATTAAGGTCTATTGTGTAATAAAGTGTGAGTCGTCATAATTGAAGTATATGACAATACAAATGGACGACTCACACATTGTAAGTATTACACAAATTAAAGAATTTTTAAAGCTCAATAACAGTATTCAGTTTAAATCTGTTTCCAAGAAAGAAAGGAATCAGTGGCTGGAACAGGTTATAATTCGGCTAAGATATTTTAAGCTAAGAAAGAAAGACAAAACCCTTGTAAAAAAATACATAATGCGAATAACTGGATTATCTGACTCTCAATTAACTAGACTAATTGCCAGAAAAAAGAAGTTTGGTAAAATCTGGTTTAAATCAACCAGAAGACATTGTTTTCCAAAAAAATATACCCCAAAAGATGTAGCTCGCTTAATTGAAAAGAACAATTGATAAAAAGCTTGATAATCTTTACAAGGTCTATCAGAATAAAAATAAAACATTAAAAGTCGATATTAAAAAAGAAGATTTCGGTCAGATCTTCAAAACTAACTTAAACCCTATTTCAGTTAGATAGTTAAATTGCTTGACACAAGTATGGACTTTCTATTTTCTTTCTATTATACTATAAGTATAAAATTAATAAAAAGTAAAGTCAAATATTATGTTAACAAAAAGACAAAAACAAGTTTTAGACTTTATATCCTCGTATCATAAGAAAAAAGGATATTCCCCCTCTTTGGAAGAAATACGCAAAAAATTTAAACTTGCTTCTGTTTCAACTGCCCATTTTCATGTAAAAAAATTGCAAGATTTGGGATTTATAGGAAAGCAAGACAACAGACCGAGATCAATTGATGTTTATGAAAGTGAAAAAATGGTTAATATTCCATTGCTTGGTTTAATTGCGGCCGGGCAACCTATTGAACCAATACAAAGCCAAAACAGGGAAACAATTGCCGTTCCAAAAAGCAAAATATCTCACAGTGGTGAATTTTATGTTTTAAAAGTAGTTGGTGACAGTATGATTGATGAAAATATAAATGACGGTGATTTGGTTTTGGTCAAACAACAAGATACTGCTGAAAATGGACAAAAAGTAGTCGCCCTTGTAGATAACTACGAAGCTACCTTAAAAAAATTTTATAAGGAAAAAAATTATGTAAGATTGCAACCAGCAAATAAAACAATTGAACCGATTATTATAAAGAGGGATAAAGAGCTAACAATACAAGGTATTGTTATTGATGTAATAAGAAATGAGGAAGAAATACAAGCAGAAAAACTTTTGGAAAATAAAGAAATAAAAAGGAATAAAACGCTTCCTTTGAATAAAATTATTTTGGGAGATGCTGTTGAGGAATTAAAAAAACTGCCAAATGAAAGTTGTGATGTAATTATTATTGATCCTCCTTACAATATCGGAAAGGATTTCAATAATAATTTAGATAAACGAGAATTAAAAGAATACGTAATTTGGTGCAAAGAATGGATAAATGAATCAATTCGTGTAATGAAGCCAACTGGCACGATGTTTATTTATGGATTTAGTGAAATACTTGCTTATCTTTCCGTAGAAATTCCAATCAATAAACGCTGGCTGATTTGGCATTACACAAACAAAAATGTTGCCTCATTAAATTTTTGGCAAAGAAGCCATGAAGCAATAATCTGTGCTTGGAAAGATAAACCTGTTTTTAATAAAGATGAAGTCAGGGAGCCATACACCGAAGGATTTTTAAATGGAGCAGCCGGAAAAGTTAGGAAAGGAACAGCTGGAAGATTTAGCAGTAATGGGAAAGAAACTGTTTACAATGCACATGCGGACGGGGCATTACCCCGCGATGTTATAAAAATCCCAGCTTTAGCTGGTGGAGCTGGTATGAATGAAAGATGGTTTATATGCAAAACTTGTAAAAATCAAGTTTTTGAACCAAGAGAATTAAAAAATCATACTGATCATGAAATAATTAAACACCCCACGCAAAAACCTCTTAAATTATCGCGAAAATTAGTAATGTCCGCTACTCCCAAAAAAGACGGGGTTGTATTGGTACCCTTTGTTGGTACGGGCTCTGAATGTGTAGCGGCAAAAGAATTAGGGCAATCTTACATCGGCTTTGAAATAAATCCCGATTATATTAAACTTGCCAAAAAATATTTGGAAAATCAACTTGTAAGCAAATCAACAAAAGAAAACGAATATATTTTTTCGAGTGAATATGTAAGTGAAGATCAAATCAAAGAGCTAACCTCTCGCTTGATTGAATTTAGAGAAAACAATTTATCGCGATACGCACTTGATATAAAAGATACGATTTATAGAAAAGAAATTTTAGATTCTGCAATTTTACAAAATGTATTTCTTTATATTGTTAAACAGAACGCGATAGAGGTAACAAATCAAAATGTCCAAGAAATTTTAGAGCAATTGCAGATTGATGGTGTAGGACTAGCTACGAGAGAAAAACAGGAGCTAGAAAAGATTTTGAATGTCTATAATTTAGAGGAGACAAAAGAAGACATTTTAGGATTTATTTATCAAAGTATTCGTCCACAAACTGATCGAAAAGAAGCAGGTCAATATTATACGCCGAACAAGGTTGTTGATTTTATTATTGAAAATACCGGCATTGATATAGAAAAAGACAAAAATCTAACAATACTTGATCCGGCTTGTGGCTCTGGCCAATTTCTCTTGCGTGCCTATGACAAACTTTTAGCGCAATATAAAAAACTTAGTACGTCAGATACAGAGGCTCATAAAAAAATTATAGAAAAACACCTTTACGGCATGGACATTGACCCCATTGCTTGCGCACTAACAAAGGCGAATCTTTACTTACGCAATCCAGATATCAAAGAGTTAAACTTTAACATTCATCAAGTAGATTTCCTCAAAAAGGATTATAATTTGATTGAACCTGATCCTTTCCATAAAATCTATAATCAAATTGATTTTGTAATTGGTAATCCACCATGGGGAGCAAAACTTTCAAAGGAACAAAAGAGATATTTCGAAAAATACTACAAGATTGGTAAGGTTGGTCTCAACACCTTTACACTATTTATTGAAAGAGCTTTAGATTTTCTGGAAAATAAGGGAAAGTTAGGATTTCTCATCCCTGAAGCCTACCTGAAAATCAAGGTTCATCAGCATTCTAGACTTCAGCTACTTCAAAATGGAAACATTCAAATGTTGGCTACAGGTGGGGAGATATTTAAAAAAGTATATGCTCCTTCACTTATCCTAATTTTTGAGAAAAATGAAAAAGATAAAAAAGATAATGATGTAATTATTAAAGAGAATGTATTCAACGGACACATTAAAGAAACCAAGCTCGCTCAATCTTTATTTCAATCAACAGCAGATAATATTTTCAATATTAATTTTTCCGATGATACTTCGCAGATTCTTCAATACATTGATTCACAGGATAATAAATTTCTGAAAGACAATACTCTATTTGTTCTTGGAATAGTAACTGGAAATAATAAAAAATATCTTGTAAACAAACCTCTTACTAAAGAGCACAAGCCAATTATTGTCGGGAAAGATTTGAAAAAATACAAAATAAATTTTAGTGGTAATTACTTTGTTTACGATAAAGAAGAGCTTCAACAGGTTGCCCCAAAGGAATACTATGAAATACCAGAGAAATTGATTTATAAATTTATTGGAAAAAACTTGATTTTTGCATATGACAACGAACATCGGTTTTTTTTGAATAATACAAATGCGATAGAGCCCAAAATCCTCGGATTAGACATCAAGTATATTTTAGGAATACTTAACTCAAAGCTAATCCAATTTTATTATTCCAAAATGTTTTTTACTATCCGTGTTTTGCGTGGTAACTTGGAAAGACTACCTATACTCAACGCTAGTAAAGAGAAGCAAAAAAGAATCATCGATCTTGTCAATGCAATAGAAAAAGATAATGGCAGTGAGTATGAAAATTTAGTTAGAAAGATTGATGAGGAAATTTTCAATCTTTACAAAATAGGGTCAGAGTGGAAAAATTATATTGAAGCAGAATTATCGAGACGATAATTTTTTAATCTTCTCAAAAACTTCATTAGAAGTTATTTCATATTTTTTAAAATCAGCTATATTTTCTGTCTTGATGTGCATTTGTCCTTCGTAACCTTGACCCTGCAACAGTACAGTTATTGCGCGCTTCGTTTTATATGTGTATACTAAGGTTATAAAGAGTTATAAAAAATTATGAATCAGGAATTACACCCAGAAACGATTAAATATATCAAGGCGGCGGATTTAAAACATCGCAAAAAATTGGGTCAGTATTTTACGTCACGCACACTCAGAGAAATTCTGTTCAGCAAACTACCTAAATTGAAAAAGCCTAAAATTCTCGATCCGGCAATTGGTACCGGGGAATTTTTAATAACTGCTAAAAAATATTATCCGAATAGTCGAATTTATGGATGGGAAATTGACCCTGCTCTAGTAAATATCTCAAAACAAGTTGCCCCATATGCCCATATTGAGTGCGTTGATTCTCTTAAAAAACATGAGTATGGCAAATTTGATTTTATAGTAGGAAATCCTCCTTACTTCGAGTTCAAACCAGATCCAGAGACACGCACAAAATATTCAGAAATTCTCAACGGAAGAGTAAATATATATGGAATTTTCATCTACCAGGCAATACAACTTTTGAAAGATGGCGGGTACCTCGCCTTTGTAATCCCTCCCTCTATGAATAATGGTGCTTATTTTTCGAAATTACGGAACTTTATAGTTGCTAATTGTAATATTGAATTTCTCTCAATTCAGCAAGTCCCTACTCTTTTTAAAGATGCTCTTCAGAGTGTTATGTTGCTTGTGCTTAAAAAAGCTCCAAATGTTGGAAGTTATATATTCAAAAAGAACGGTATTCTCATATTTAGTGAAGAAAGAGAATATCTTGAAAATGTGTTTAAAAATAGCGTAACGCTCAGTGATCTTGGATACAAAGTTCGAACGGGAAAATTAGTATGGAACCAGAACAAAGATCGCTTAACAAACACCCACAAAGGAAATACCGCCCTTATCTGGAGTCACAATATCACAAAAGGGAATATTGAATTAGGAAATCATGGGAGTAAATCACAATTTGTAAAGACAAATTTTTATGAGCAAGGACCAGTAATTGTAACGAATAGAATCATTGGTCAACCTCATAAAGGAAGTTTAAGAGCCGCTGTTGTTCCAAAAAATATGAAATTTGTAGCCGAAAATCATATCAATGTAATTTATCCTCCTGATAAGCAAACCCGCATGTGTTTTACCAATAAAAAAGTTTCTATTGAAAGCTTGGTTGAACAACTAAACTCTCCGACGAACTCCAAGATTTTGTTCCGAATAACTGGCAACACACAAATATCTAAAAACGAACTTGAAAAACTATTTCCCATCAAGGTATAGCTCCAACTCAAAGCAGAAATACTCTCTCGCAAAACGCGCTTAAACCAATACCATTTGTAAAACTTGCTTGTAGTCTAACAAGGGGGGTTTTTTCTGCCAAAATATGGTAGCTTTTATTTTTTATTTTTTCAGCAACTAACTCCCCCTCAATTAAACCCCTCATTGTTTCATTCCAATATAACCAGGGGGTATCTTTCTCCACGAGAACACTTAGTAGTGGTTTAGTTGATTTAATATCAAATATTTCTTCTAAGAATACTAATTTTTTCTTTTTTGGTAAGGCATTAAACAATTTAACGCTTTTGTCTACTGCTAATTCCTGCACGGAGGTTCCATATCTTTTACCGATCTTTTGTATGGCAGGAAAGCAATACTTTGCATTCTTAATTTCATCCTGACTTTTTGTTGATATCTTAGCTAATTCACCTCCAGCTTTAGAAAAATCTTGTCTAATGTTTGCCCACATCTCTTTTAATTCTTTATCAATATTCAAACCCAAGAATTGTTTTAATTTTTCATAACCAAAATTTTTCTGAGTTCCAAGTCCCTGTCTTGTTGATTTCAAAGATACCCCTATTACAAAACCGGACTCAAAAGTTAAATCTAGATCTGAAATTGTTTCTTCTTCTTGCCATCTTCGTCCGATCCAATTAATAGTTTTTATTTTTCCATGAGTAGGTATAACATTAGAGTTTAATTTTTCTATTAGAGCCGGCATTAAAATGCTGACCCTTTTATATTGTTCTTCGGTACGTTTTTCGCTATTTGGAAAATTAGAAATTATACTTTCCAGTTCCTGTTTTATTTTTTCTAGCTTATCTTTTTTTAGTTTATAAACATCGCTCAAGCCTATGGCTACAAGAACTTCAAACAAATCGGCTTTTGAGCGACTAGACTTTCTCTTACTATCTTCAACTGTAATAATTTTGTACATAATATTAAAATAAATCTGGATTTTGATTCTGGACACTTAAGAAGTTGCTTCTGGTGATAATGATATGATCAATAACCTTAATTCCCAAAACATTACCGCTATCTATGAGTTTTTTGGTAATCGCTAAATCTTCTTCTGATGGTTCTGGATCGCCTGACGGATGATTGTGTACAAATATTACTGAGGCGGCTTTGCTCTTGATTGCTTCAAAAAAGACCTCTCTTGGATGAACCAGGCTGGAGTCGAGGATCCCGATTGAAATTTCGTTTACTGGGCAATTACGAGAATTTAAAGCAATCACATAAAAATGTTCTTTGCTGTAATCTTTAACCCTACCTCGCATAAACTTGAAAACCCTTTCCGGATTTGTAAGTTCTTTGCTCTTATAAGAAGGCGTTTGAGTGGAAATTCTCCGGCTGATTTCAAAAACGGCTTTTATTTGTGCTACCTTTGTCTGCCCAATCCCTTTAATAGATAATAATTCCTCAATGTTTGCTTCTGATAATTTTTGCAAACTTCCAAAATGGCTTAATAATTTTTGAGATGTTACGGTAACCGATTCGCCGGCAATGCCACGCCCTAAAATAAGTTGTAATAACTCTTGAGTCGAAAGTGCTTGTTCGCCAAATTCAGTCAATCGCTCTCGGGGGCGCTCTTCTTTTGGTAAATCATGAAGGGTGAATGATTTTGACATAGTTAGTTTAGATTCATTAGCTTATCTAAAGGTATTTTCAAAGCCCTAGCAATTTTCTCAATATTTTCTATCGTGATATTTTTTTCTGCACGCTCAATCATTCCAACATAAGTGCGATGAACACCTGCTCGTGTTGCAAGCTGTTCCTGAGAAAGTCCTTGCTTTATTCGTTCTTCTCGGACTTTCTTGCCAAATTTGATAAGGATTTCTCTTTTCATATTTGATAATTTTAGTATATCTTCTTGCTAATTGTAGTGCTACATACTATAGTTAGCATATAGAATTAACAAATTTGGGGATTTTCTTTGTATCGCCCGCGTTGGGCGTGGCGGGACAAGTGCGACTAAATATGAATAATAAATTTCCGCCGAAAAAAAATCGTGCGAAGCCTAAGCAGGCGGGCCCATAGCAAAACCTATGGCTTGCTATGGGGCAAGCAAAAAGAATTTTTGTTTACCCCGTAGTCAAATGCGAAACATTTGTACTTCAGGGGCCGCCTGCCGAAGTGAAGCCTCGCCGCCCTGCTCGTTCAGAGCCGAGTCCTGCAAAAAAGTTTTCTTTTCCTTTTAGAAGAAAAAATCGGGCGCGCGCAAATTAAAAAATGCGAAGAAAACTTTTTTCCAATTTACAAAATATTCCCATGTTTTAATTGAACTTTTTAATGTTGCTATTAAATTTGCAAAATCTTTTTCCATACTTTTAATAATTAGTTACCAATACTTCTGTAATTTTCCCTCGCTTAGAAGCATCGGAGTTAATGGCGCGACCCGCCTGTACTTTTGTAATATTAACGCCTGTAATTTCAGAGTATATTTTATTAATAAATGAAGTATCGGAGTTTGAGAGTATAACGAAACAACCACATCTATGTAGTTGTGCAAATGTATCCCTCAATTCTATCTGTTCTTTATCCAAAAAGGCTTCACTTGTGTAAGAAGTAAATGAAGCTGTTTTACTTACTGGATAATATGGCGGATCAAAATAAACAAAATCTCCTTTTTTAGCTTTTTTCAAAATTTCTCTGTAATCCTGTTTTTTTATCTCAACATTCTGTAATGATATTGATGCTTTTCTAAGATTAACTTCATCACAAATAAGAGGGTTTGTATATTTTCCATACGGCACATTAAAACCGCCTTTGTTATTTACACGGTACATACCATTAAAACATGTTCTATTCAAATAAAACGAGATACAGTGTCTATATCAGAAAGGCTTTCCGGATTTTGCGCGCGAATTTCTAAGAAATATTCTTTATCTAATTTATATTTTTTTAAGAGATTTTATAAGTTCATCAACATCATTTTTTATGACATTATACGTAATAACAAGTTCCCCATTTAGATCAGAGAATTCTGCTTTTTCAGGAAGTAAATCAAAGAAGAGAACAGCACCACCAACAAATGGCTCAAAATATTTGTTTGATTTTGAATCAAAATTAGCAGGAGGATATAGATTCAAAAGTCGAAATTGTTTGAGGACTTGTCTTTTTCCGCCAACCCATTTTACAAACGGCTTCGGAGTATATTCCAATCCTAAGATGTCCCCTCTCTCGTCTTCTACAACAATGATATTTTTTAAATCTCAATTTAACTAAGTATTACTAATAAAATGGTATTTCTCTGAACGAGAAACTACTTTAATTTCAACTTTCCTTGTCCCTTGTAAAAATTCCTTGATATCGTTTATACTATCAATGTGTTTGGTATTCATAATGATTTTCATAACACCATTATTGTAGAATACCTTTCACTTATGCAAATGGCCTCTTTAAGGGGTCATTTTGCATTAGAAACCGAGGGCTAGTTTAGGGTCATCTTGCATTGGAAAAGACTTTCGGTTTTTCTTCAAGAATCTTTGTGATATCATCAAATAAATTATCTTTATTTGCGATATGGAAAAGCCTCCGAGCATAAATTGTACTTATGCCGAATGTATCTGCTATTTTTAAAATTGTTTGACTTTGTGTCATAAATTTATTTTAAAAGTGTATCAATATTAACCCCTAACACTTTGGCGACCTTTCGCAAGGTTTTTAGTATAGGATTCTTGTTTTCCCCTGATTCCATTTTAATAATTTCAAACTTGGCGGAGAGGGTGGGATTTGAACCCACGGTCCCACTGAAACGAGACGCCGCATTTCGAGTGCGGTGCATTCAGCCACTCTGCCACCTCTCCTGTAATTTTGAAAAAAATTGTACTATTTTAAATTCATGATTAATTATCAGCTTTCTTTCATTTTCTCCACTTCCTCTTGAGTTAAATACCTCCATTCTCCTTCTTTAAGATCTCCCAATCTTAATCCATCTATACCAATTCGCACCAGATTTGTTACTGTTAAATTTAGAGCCTCAAACATTTTTCTTATCTGCCTTTTCTTGCCTTGCCCCAGTATTATTTCAAATTTTTTATTTGCCAATTGTTTTACATTTTCAGCCCAAACAATCGGCATATCTTCCTCTATATTAACACCTTGACTAAACCTGTTGATCACCTCATCCGGATCAAATTTATTTTCTTTAATAATTACTTCATAAACTTTTCTATGTCCAAAGGAAGGATGCATTAACTTATTCCCAAGATCACCATCATTGGTAAGTAAAATCAATCCCCGACTGCCCTTATCCAACCTGCCTACAATAAAAACTCTGTTCTCTTTTAGTACTTGTCTGTTCTTTTTATCATTTTGCAACAGACTTAACACATTTTTTTCATCCTTAAACTCCTTGGTAGTACAAGTATACCCCCGAGGCTTGTTTAGCTTGATATAAACATTATTTTTTTTAGGATCAATTTTTTTACCATTAACCCTGACATCATCCTTCTTGTCCACCTTTATGCCTGGACCGGCAGAGACGCCGTTAACCAAAACCGTATGTTCAATTCCTTGAGCGCTTTTTTTAATAATTTCCTCTGCCCTCCTTCTGGGACAATAACCAGAATCAGCAATAAATTTTTGTAAAGGGATTTTGGTCATAATATTATAAATTACTTATTGTTGTTAATAAAAATTTAAAATCACAACAATAGTTTCTATAATAACTCCTATCTATTCAATTTTTGATTTTTATTTCTGATGTGAATTAAACTCATCACAGCCACTAACACCCAAAACTGAACAGCCAGATCATTTTTAAAGTAAGGCACATCCACCAGTCCATGTATTATAATAGTTATTAAAGCTCCTATCAAGCCACAAACTACAGCCCGATCTCGGCTCGGCAAACTCTTAAGACCGTAATAAAAATACTTAACAAACATCCACCCAAAAAGCAACACTCCTAAAATTCCCAATTCAATCCAAAAATTCAAAATAATATTATGAGGATACAAATAGACTTCTATAGGTTGCCAGTATTTAGCTTTATATTCATCCCCTCCCCATACTATCTTTCTCCTAAAATCCGAATCATTATCTTTATTAAAAAACAAACCTTCAGGCCGATAAGAGGCTACTGTTTCTTGGTAATGAGCTACCCCAACCCCAGTCAGCCATCTATAGTCGTCTCTTAACATCTTCCAAGAACTGGCCCACTGCAACTGGCGTATTTCTCCTGACAGATCACTTAAAGTGGCTTTTTCCACCACATATTTTCTAACCGGAGTATAAAAATAGATAAAAGTTACGGTTAATAATAATACTAAAATAAAAACAAGTCTTACTCTCTTACTATACAAAAAACCAAAAACTATTAAAGCGACAATCACTCCTACAACCGCCCCCTCAGACCGAGCCCATCCTATTGCCAGCCAAGAAAATATTGTTGCAAAAAAACTAACAACTATAATCATCTTCTCCTGTTTAGTAATCTTTTCTATTTTATCTTTGTAAACCCTGTAAACTTTTTTTAACTTTTGTATTAACAATCCCAGAGCCACCAAAGAAATAGGCGCAACAAACAATCCCACGGCGTTGGGATAATTATAAAAAGAAGTAATTCGATTAACCTCTGCTTCCCCCAAATATTCAACCGGAATCAGCCAACCAGTAAATTTTTGGAGTATAGCGAACACAGAAACAACCAAGGCAGATACACTCAAAGCCGTAGCCACTCTGTAAATATCTTGCCTGCGCTGAAAAAGATTTACTATTAAGATAAACACTAATAAGGGTTCAAAAAAATATGCCCGCCACAAGCCTAAAGCGTCCAAATCAAAACCGGCAATAGCTACGGCAATAAAAGAAATTATCAGCAAAGCTATCATTTCTAAAGCAAAAGGATAGCGATTTCTTTTTCTGCTATTGGCCAAATAATCCCTTATTTTATAATCACCTTTTAAAAACTTAGTAAAATTAGTCTTAGTTAAAAACCACACACCGAAAGAAATCAATATCATCCCTTCTAAAACAGTGGAAGGCAATCCCAATACCTCAAATCTGAATAAATAAGCCGGAAGAGAAGCAATCAATAGCAAAACAGCCCAATCAAGACGATATAGGGATAACAAAAGATAAAAAAATAAAAAGAGAAAGATGGCAATGTTCATAAAGATAATTAAAGACAACTCAAAGCTAAAAACCAAAAAAGCATTAAATCATAAATTACAAATTATAATTACTAAAATTCAAAACGGTTTTGAATCTGTTATTTTAGTCATTGTAATTTATTTGGAATTTTTATATTGGGATTTATAATTTTTTAAAATCCACCTTCTAATTATACACTCAACAACATATATAGCCCCATTCCTATTAAGGTGGCTCCTAAAACTTTTTGTATCCATACCCCTCCCCGGAATTGCTCTTTTAAAAATTTGGGATACTTGGTAGACAAAAAGAATACTATGAACATTAAAAAAACATATTGAGTTCCACGCAAAGAATTGATTAGGGCTACATTGCCCATACTAATGGCTAAATTAAGAACAATAAACCCTAAGGCCGCTGATAGACGCACCACTAGGAAAAAGCTCAAATTTTTTGGCTGGCTAGTATGTTTTCTTCTTTTTTTAATCAGTTTTCTCCAACTCGGCACGATTAATATTAATAAAGCTCCCACAAAACCTCCCATACGCGAAAAAACAAAACCGCCTATAAAAGGCTGAGTGGTATACACATATTTGATCAATACATAGTAAGAAGCAAAAAAGAAGGCAGCCACCACTGAATTAATAATCAACCTTCTGGTGGGCCGATAATGAGCGTGAATGCCACCCATATAATCCCCGAATACACTTTTAATTTTTTCTTTGGCTTCTTTAAAAATATAAAATCTGGTTTTTCGTATGGATATTAATATCCCTCCTGCCACCAAAACAATAAAGGCCACAAATTGTCTTTCAGTTAAAGTCTCCTCTAAAAAAATATAAGATAAAATAAAAGTAAATATGGGTATTAGCGCTCCGGCTATGGGAACCACTCTGGTGGCCTCGCTCTGATGAAGAGCCTTATACCAAAAAATTAAAGTTACCAAAAACAAAAAGCCGGCAGACATGCTAAGCATCAATTCCCCCAAAGTAGGAAACCAAGGATCAAACACCAATAAAAATAAATTAAAGATACTCCAAATACCTACATAAAAAGTATAAGTGACTGAAGAGTGATATTGCTTGGAAAGTAAATGCTTGTCAGCGGTATAAACACCTGCGCTAATAAAGTAAGCAAATAAAGCTGCAAATATCCAGGTCATATATTAGTAACCAGGAACCGGCGATCAAAGACCGGTAGCTAAAAAATAATTTTTTGGAATTTTAAATTTCTAATTTCCCTGATCTACATATCCTGGCATAAATTTTAGCGCTCTCTCTCGGCTTTCGTTCAAAAGTATTCCTATCCACCTCATATAAACCAAATTTTGGCCAAAATCCTTCAGCCCATTCAAAATTATCCAAAAGAGACCAATAAAAATAACCCTGCACATCCACGCCTTCTTGTATGGCTCTATGAACATAATACAAATGATTTCTGATAAAATCAGACCGTTTGTCATCTTGGGCATCAGCCAATCCATTTTCCAATATTATCAAAGGTTTTTTGTATTTAGACAAATATTTGAGAGTATTATAAATACCTCTGGGATATATCTCCCAACCCATATCAGTCACTTGTTTATTCTTGTTTTTTTTAAAAGGAGGTCTCCGAATTATCCTGTCATGGAAATAATAATCCACTCCTATATAATCCAAATGATCTTTAATTCTGCGCAGAAACTTTTCATTCCAATTATAATGGAATAGCTTGGCCAAACCTTTCTCTAGCAGGCACCATTTCCTGGCTGGCTGGAAATCATTGGTTAATTTAGTGATACTTACCCAAGAATCAGGATAGAATTGATGAATTAATTTATGGGTTTTATTATGAGCTTTTGCCAAATTATTCAGAACTTTGCGAGATTGAAAATAATTTCTTTTGTTAGGTGGGAATTCTCCGGTTAAATATCCATTGGAAACATGGACCATGGGTTCATTTAAGGTTACCCAATAATCAACTCTATCACCCAGTTCCTTAATAACGGTACTAACATATCGAGTAAAATAATTCACCACTTCTTTATTAGTCCAACCTCCTTTATTAGCCAACCACACTGGGTTAGTCCAATGCCATAAAGTTAATACTATTTTCAAATTCTTTTTCTTAGCCTCATCCAAAACCTTTTTATAATGCTCTATTTCCGCTTCATTAAACTTGCCTTCCTCAGGCTCAATCCGAGCCCATTCCACTCCCATACGATAAGCATTGCAATTCAAGCTTGCTACCATATTCAAATCTTCTTCGTATCTATTATAGGAATCACAAGCTTTTCCGCAGATATACTCTTCCAGGTCCCTGCCCTGTTTCTGAAGCTTTTTTTTTCTTTCCGAAGAAGTCTCCCACTCACTCCAATCATTAGTGATACCACCTTCTATTTGATAAGCTGAAGTAGAGGTGCCCCAAAGGAAATTCTTTGGAAATTGTATAATGTCTTTACTCATAACAAATTAAAAATCTAAATGATAAAATTCATTTTATTATATTAACTGTACCATAGGAAAGATAAAAAATAAATTCTTCAAGAACTCTACGCCCCATAGACACTGATCTAGCAAAGGAATTGCTACGCCGCCGGGAAGCTCTTTGGCAAAAAACCGCCATATGTGTGTGTACATTACCCTAAAAGCTTGACAGAATAATCCAGATATGTTAACTTCTGAAATAGATGAATATGTTCTTTAAAATACATAATTTCTGCGGCAATAAAGAGAGATTTAGCAATCTTAGATCCTTCTTTGTTGCTGCAGAAAAGACAGTAACCATTTTCTATAATTAGAGAATGAAAATTAACGAAAAAAAGGAGGAAAAAATGGAAAGAGAAAGAAAGCAGAAGTTGATAGTTCGTTGGTCCATTATGACAGGTAGTCTAATTGCTCTGTTTTGGGCAATTTGGTTCCTGATTGCTGGCGAAGTCCCAGCTGTCAGCAATATCAAGGTAACGGAAAATTGGACATATATCCTACCGTTTGGTATTTCACGCTGGTGGGATGTATTAGTCGGTCCGATTTTTTCGGCGATCATTATCTATTTTTTAACTAATGAAAAAATAGAGGAAAGTGAAGATCTAGATCTGGTCATCACACCGGTCATCGTGTGCGTCGCACTGGTCTCCACACTCGCCATACCGGGCGTCATAGCGGACGTCGCACTGGGGCTCACATTGGGGCTCACACTGATCGCCATGGTGATCGCCATACTGAGCGTCGCACTGGAAGTCGGAATAGACATCGGATTAGCCATTTCACTAGGTGTTACACTAGTCTTCGGAATAATAATTTTCGGAATATTCTTTGGGCTGGTGTTTGGGTTGGTGTTTGGGCTAATTATTGCTCTTTGGAAACTATGTCATTTAGTTGTCCATTCCAGAATAATCTAGAAGCGGGTTAACAAATAATTTTTCTCAAACCCCTGGTGGATGATAATTCTGCCAGGGACTTTTTTTGGGAGAAAAATCAGGACGTTTCTAAGGAACGTCCCGATTTTCTTTCTTTATTATTTTCATTAATGATGCTATAATTTTTATATCCTTGTTATAATTACTAATAGTTGTTAACAAATTGAATCTGTAAATAATTAAGTCTTATGACTATGAGAATTGGTGTTTCTGGCAATAGAGGAAGTTTCTCTGAAGAGGCTGCTCAACATTATTGTCTGGAAAACAAAATTAAAGATTTTAAGATAGATTACTTAGAAAATGTTTCTAACGTTTTAAAAGCTTTAAATGAAAGAATCGATAAGGCAGTGTTTCCAATAGAAAACTCTAACGGTGGTATTGTTTATGAAGCAGTTCAGGCTATGAGTAAATACACTTTTAATATTGAAAAAATTTTTGAAATTGATATTAAAATGAATCTTTTGGTAAAATCAGGAGTTAATGCCGAAGATATAAAGCAAATTGTATCCCATCCCCAAGCCCTTAAACAATGTCGGATGTATTTAAAACGTAAGTGGCCAGAAACAGAACTAAAAGAATCCGCAGATACAGCAGGCGCTGCTCATGACCTTAGTAAGGGCGTATTAAAAGAAGATTCAGCTGTTATCTCACCTAAAATTTGCGTTGATTTATATGGCTTAGAATTATTAGAAGAAAGCATCCAGGATCTTAAATTTAATTTTACTACCTTTATAATTGCTTCTCAAAATGAGTAGAGATAAAAAAACAATCGGGTTGATAGGGTTGGGTAATTTTGGCTTACTCTTAGCCGCTATTTTAAATGAGTATTATAATTTAAAAGTTTATAATTATTCTAAAGATTTAAATATTACTTCTAAAGCTGAGAAGATAGGTGTTAATTTAGTTGATTGGACAGAAATATATGATTGTGACGTAGTAATAGTTTCTACTCCCATATCTGTAACCAAAACATTAATAAAAAGAGTTGCGAAAAACTTAAAAAAAGGAGCTTTGCTTTTAGATGTTTGCTCAGTAAAAGAATATCCTTGTAAGTGGTTAGAAAAGTATGCTCCAAAAAGAGTGGAGATTATAGGAACTCATCCTATGTTTGGCCCTACCACTACAAAATTTGATCCAGATAAAAAATATTGGGAGATTAAAGGAAAACAAATAGTTTTATGCCCCCTGCGAGTAGGAAAAGAGAAACAGAAAAAGATAGAAGCTTTTTTAAAGAGTTTAGGTTTGGAAATTATTATTACTAGCCCAAGAGATCATGATTATCAAACTGCTAAGTCCTTAAATTTTGTTCATTTCCTAGGGCGCTCTTTAACTGAAGCAGGAATAACCGAACAAAAAATCTATACCCCAGGTTATTCTGATCTCTTAAAAATTCTTCCTCACACCAACAATGATAAATGGCAGCTTTTTTGTGATATGAATAATTTTAACCCTTATGCACAAAAGGTTAGAAAGAAATTTACCAAAGCCTCTTTTGCAATAGAAGAAAAGATGGCTAAATCTAATGCTCTCGGGGAGATGGATTATAACCGCAAGATGATAGATAAAATAGATACAGCTTTGTTTGACTTGTTGGAAACAAGAATGAAATATTCCCAAAACGTAGGAAAAATAAAAAAACAAGAAGGAGGATCAATCATAAACTCTAAGAGGGAAGATAAGTTGATTAAAAAACAGAGTAGCAGAGCAAAATTAAGTTCAGACTTTATTAGAAAAATTTATAAATTGATACTAAAAGAAAGCTATAAGAAACAAAAATAATATATGCTTTCAAAAAGAATTAAAAAAATAGAGGAGTCAGGTATAAGAAAGGTATTTGAAATGGCTTCTCAAAATAAGGGAGAATTGTTAGATTTTTCTATTGGACAACCACATTTTAAAACACCGGAAAAATTAAAAAATGCTCTCTGTAAGGCCTCTCAAGATAATTATAATCATTATACTTCTACCAAAGGCCTTGAAGGTTTGCGTAAAAAAATAATAGATAAATTAAAAAAACAAAACAAAATTAATGCTAAAGAGGAAGAGGTAATGATAACTAACGGAGTGAGTGGAGGTATCTTTTTAAGTTTTGCAGTCTTGTTAGATCAAGGAGATGAAGTTATTTTGCCTGATCCTTATTTTGTCTTGTATAAGCAGATTTTAGATTTTTTTGGGATTAAAACAGTTTTCTTGGACACCTATCCTGACTTTCATATTAATCCAGATAAACTAAAAGAATTAATAACAACCAAGACTAAGGCAGTGATAATTAATTCACCCAATAATCCGACAGGTATGGTTTATGAGAAAGAGGAGTTGGAAGAAGTGGTTCAGATTGCTCAAGAAAATGACCTATTTATCTTTTCAGATGAGATTTATGAAAAGTTTGATTTTGACAATAGATTTTTCAGTATTGGAAGTATCTATGATAAAACTATAACTTTAAATGGATTTTCTAAAAGTCATTTGGTTACTGGCTGGAGAGTAGGGTATCTTCATGGACCTGCTTCAGTAATTGAGGCTATGAACAAACTACAGCAATATACCTTTGTTTGCGCTCCTGCTATAGGTCAGCAGGCAATTTTTTCTGAATGGGATGTTGATTTGTCAAGTTATGTTAGTCAATATAGAAGCAACCGAGATTATTTAGTCTCAAACTTGGATTCCAAATTTAAGTTTGTAGATCCAGAAGGGAGTTATTATGCCTTTATTAAAAATCCTCAGGGAATGAAAGATTTTTCTAAAAAATTAATTGAGAATAAGGTATTAGTAGTTCCAGGAAAAGTTTTCTCTAAGAGAAAGGGATATTTCAGGCTTTCTTTTGCTACTGAACAAAAAAAATTAGAGAAGGGGATTGATATATTAAATAAAATTGTAAAATAGAGAAATTTGCTTCCCCCAAAATTGTTGAAAATTGAAAGTTGAATGTTGAAAGAAATAAAAATAATTAATTGCTGAAAGCTGAAGGCTGAAAGAATGCCTAATACCGAAAGCATTAGGTAATTTGCCAAAGGTAAATTTTTGTGGAAGTTTCTATTTTATAATTCATAATTTAGCTGTTATGCAATATAAAAAAACATTTGTTATATCTCTTGGAGGGTCTCTTATAGTGCCTAACGAAGAAATAAATTGGCGTTTTTTGAAAAAATTCAGAAAACTGATACTCAATCAATTAAATACTGACAAAAAATTCTTTTTGGTAGCCGGTGGTGGTACTACTGCCAGAAAATACATCCAAGCCGCCAGTAAAGTAATAAAAATATCTCCGGATGATTTGGATTGGTTAGGTATCCACTCTTCCAGATTAAACGCTCATCTATTGCGAACTATTTTTCAAGATCAAGCCCACCCGGAAATAATCAAAAACCCTACTATTCATATAGAAGCAAAAGAAAATATTATGGTTGGAGGAGGATGGAAGCCAGGCTGGTCTACTGATTACGTAGCCACCATGATAGCCCAGGAATATGAAATCAAACACCTGGTTAATCTCACCAATATAGATTATGTCTACACCAAAAACCCTAATAAATACAAAGATGCTGAAAAAATAAAAGAAACCAACTGGAAAGATTTCAGAAAATTGGTAGGAGACAAATGGACTCCTGGGCTTAACACTCCATTTGACCCTATTGCCACTCAAAAAGGAGAAAAATTGGGCTTAGAGGTGACTCTCATGAATGGTGGCAATTTGGATAACCTAAAAAAATATTTAAATGGAGAAACATTTAAAGGAACAATTATTAAATAATATCTTAGAAACAATAAAACTTAACAGCTGTAATCAAAATTTTTATTTTTTAACTGCCAACTTTCAAAGACAATAAAAAGCAACCCCTAAAAGGTTGCCTTTTACTTGCCTCCAGATTACCTGCTTCTCCAATCCCTAACTTCCAATCTACCCCTACCCTTGTCTTCCACTACGATCTTTTGCTTTTCTTTCCAGCCATATTTATCAATAAATGCTTTAGGTATTACCACGGTATAACTATATCCAGAGGTCTTGGTCAATTTAAGTGTGTGTTTAGACATATTATTAAATATAGTACTTACTTTAGTACATACTATAGTAAGTACTACTTAAAAACAAAACCAAAAACAATATATTAAATTTACTAAGATATTTAAAAATTAACAATATTTTTTAAACAATTTTCCTCGTTCCTTGTAATTGTTAAACACTCCAAAACTGGCACAACCAGGAGATAAGAGAATAACATCTCCAAAACCCCGTTTGCTTTTAGCAATCTTAACACCGTTTTTCATATCATAAACAATTTTAATTTTATTGCGAGGAAATCCTTGTTTTAATAATTCTTTTTTGAGCCGGACAGAACCCTGTCCTTTAAAAAGAACTAAATATTTAACCTTAGCCTTGATCTCTTTGGCTATTTCTTTAAAATCAGACATTTTATCAGCTCCTCCTGCTAACAAAATAATCGGAGCACTAAAAGATCTTAAAGCCACTACTACCGATTCTGGAGTGGTGGCGAAACTATCATTAAAATATCTTACCCCTCCTTTGTAAGCGACCTTTTCCAATCTGTGTTCCAATCCTTTAAAATCAACAATTGCTTGTTTTATAATATTTTTATTGATCTTTATTTGCTTAGTAACAATTTCAGCAGCAGCCACATTTTCTTTGTTGTGCTCACCCATTAAAGAAGTAGGTAAATCGGATTTGCTAAAATAGGAAAATTTGGCTTGAAACTTATATTTGGCTAATAAAGATTTAAGCTTT
>JAGXOH010000020.1 GCA_023659985.1 Candidatus Falkowbacteria bacterium LH_S3
CAAAATCAATCAAAAGTCGAAAAATAGGCGCGCCGATTTCATATGACATTCAACCTTTAGTTTTTAGCTTTAAGTTTTTGTCATTTGACATTTAGTTATTTGACCTTTATTTGTCATTAGGATTTTGACATTAAGATTTTAGTAAATAGGAGTTTTGAGTTTTAAGTTGTAGCTTTGAGTTTTTAGTTTTTAGCTTTAAGTTTGTCATTGTCATTTGGATTTTATTAAGTAGGAGTTTTAAGTTTTAAGTTGTAGTTTTTAGTTTTGAGTTTTTAGCTTTAAGCTTTTTATTGTATGACATTATCATATTGCTATGACAAGCTAATGTTGCCCCTTGATTTTCTAGGGAATTTTATGATAAAGTGAAATTTGCCAAAGATATTTAAATTTAATAATTACTTAACTCACCTTACCTTGGTTAAGAGAAATCATCCCAAATACTAGGGATAAGGAAAAAATTATGTTAGACAAAAACACAAAAGAAAAAATTATTAAAAAATTCAAAACACATGAAAACGACACTGGATCCCCAGAAGTACAGATCGCTATTTTAACAGAAGAAGTTAAAAGGTTAACCGAACATTTAAAAACCCACAAACAAGACCACTCCTCTAGACGAGGATTACTAAAAAAGATAGGTGAAAGAAAAAGATTGTTAAAATATTTACAAAAAGAATATGAGGAAGCCTTTAAAAACGTATCTTCTAAATTAAATTTAAGAATTGCTAAAAAGATGGAAAAAGAGGAAGAGACAAAAAGGCAATTTGAAGAACAATTAGATAAGAACAAGAACAGAAAACAACAAAACAATGAAGAAAATAATAAACAGGGGGAATAAAAGAAAAAATAATATAATCTAAATTTAATACATAATTATGATTAAACATAAACAACAGAGAGTGGGGGTGTTGGTTGATGTGGCTAATTTATATCATTCAGCTAAAAATCTTTATAACGGCCGAGTAGAGTTTAAAGAGGCTTTAAAATATACTGTTAACAACAGAAACTTAATAAGAGCAATTGCTTATGTTGTAAAAACTGAAACAGAGGAAGAAGCTCAATTTTTTGAAGCTCTTCTTCAACAAGGCTTTGAAATACAAACCAAAGACTTACAAACTTTCTCCGGAGGAGCCAAAAAAGCAGATTGGGATGTAGGAATTGCTGTTGAGGCTATAAAATTAGCTGACAAATTAGATTCTATTATCCTAATGACCGGGGATGGCGATTATATTCCTTTAGTCTCTTATCTACAAAGCAAGGGGTGCTTAGTAGAAGTATCAGCTTTTCATCAAACAACTTCTTCCAAATTAATTGAAGTAGCCAACGACTTTTTGGATTTAAGTGGCAACAAAAAATTCTTACGAATATAATCTTATAAAAAGGTTTAGGTATAACAATTTTATTTGCTCACAAAATTATTTATTGTAATAAAAAACAAATATGGCAAAAGAAAGAAAAGTAGTTAAAACAGAGTGGCAAGGCAGGGAATTATCATTGTCCACTGGTAAGCTAAGTAATCAAGCTAACGCTTGCGTTCTTGCTCAATACGGAGAAACGGTAATTATGGCCACGGTTACTCAATCAGCAGAAGAACAAAGTGTTGATTTTTTCCCTTTAATGGTAGATTTTGAAGAAAAATTATATGCGGCCGGTATTATTAAAGGCTCTAGATGGATTAAGAGAGAGGGGCAACCATCGGAAAAATCAATACTAACAGGTAGAATGGTGGATAGAGCTATTAGACCCCTGTTTGATGAGAGTTCAAGAAGGGGGGTGCAAGTAATTTTAACCGTTCTATCTGTAGATAAAGAAAATGATCATGATATTGTTTCCCTTATCGCTGCATCCGCAGCTCTATCTGTATCCGGCATTGATTGGCAAGGTCCAATCGCTGGCACCAGAGTAGGATTGATAGATAATGAATTGGTTTATAATCCCACCTATAAACAACAAGAAGAAAGCCCTTTGAACTTAATAATAGCTGGAGATACGAAAAAAGTTATTATGATAGAGTGTCAAGCTAACGAATTAAGTGAACAACAAATAAACCAAGCTATTGAACAAGGAAAGAAGACAATAAAGCCTGCCTTAGATTTAATATATGAACTTAAAAAAAATATTAACATTCCCTCTATTCAAGAACAACAAAAATTGGAAAGCCAAGAAGAAAAAGAAGCCAAAGAAAAAGAGTTACAATATAAAGAAATGGCTGAATCTTGGTTAAAAGAAAATGTTAAAGGTATTATTTTTAAAAACCCCTTAAAGGAAAAACAAAGTAGACAGGACGCAATCCAAAAAATTAAAAATCAACTGGATAAACATTTATTTGATAATCAAGCAGATAGCCAAACCAGACAAAAAATAATAAAACTTTTAGTAAAATCAAAAGTGGAAGAGGTGGTTGGTCAAGAAATATTGGACAACAAAAAACGATTAGATGAAAGAGGCTTAGATGAGATCAGGGAATTAGTAGTAGAAATCGGGATTCTTCCCAGGAATCACGGAGCAGGTTTATTCTCCAGAGGTGAAACTCAAATTTTGTCCATAATTACTCTGGGAGCTCCTGGGTTAGAACAAGCAACTGAAGGAATAGAAGGAAGCGACACTAAAAGATTTATGCATCATTATAATTTTCCTCCTTTTTCAGTAGGAGAGGTTAAGCCTATGAGAGCTCCAACTAGAAGAGAGGTGGGACATGGCTCGTTAGCTGAAAAGGCTTTATCACCGGTTATTCCTTCAAAGCAAGATTTTCCATATACAATAAGAGTGGTTAGCGAAACCTTAAGCTCCAACGGTTCTTCTTCTATGGGAGCCACCTGTGCCTCTAGTTTAGCTCTAATGGATGCCGGCGCGCCCATTAAAAAGGCTGTAGCCGGAATAGCTATGGGTTTAGTTTCTAATAGTGATATGAGTCAATGGACAGTTTTGACTGATATGCAAGATTTAGAAGACTCTGATGGGGGAATGGATTTCAAAATAGCCGGAACCAGAGATGGAATCACTGCTATTCAATTAGACACTAAAACTGCCGGCTTACCCAAAGAAGTTGTTGACACAACTTTAAAACAAGGACACACCGCTAGGATGAAGGTGTTAGATGTAATGGAAGAAACAATCAAAGAACCCCATTCTGACTTATCTCCTTATGCCCCGTTAATTAAAAACTTTTATGTTAATATTGAAAGAATTCATGATATTATCGGACCTGGAGGTAAAACCATAAATAAAATAACCAAAGAAAAAGATGTTTCTATTGATATTGAAGAAGACGGTTTGGTTATGATATGCGGACAAGATCAAGAAAAAGTTAAAGAGGCTACAGATTGGGTTGAAGATTTAACTAAAGAGTTTAAAGTAGGAGAAATGGTAAAAGGAGAGGTGGTGCGATTAACCGATTTTGGAGCTTTTATTCAATTAACTTCTAACAAAGACGGCATGGTTCATGTTAGTGAAATGGCTCCTTATCATATTTCTAAACCAAGTGATTTTCTAAGTATTGGTGATAAAGTTACTGTTAAAGTTAAAGAAATAGATGATTACAATAGAATTAATCTAACCATGAAAAATTTGGAAGACAACCAACACCTATGGAAAGACAGATTGGGTGAGTCTCAAAATAATCAAAACAGGAAGCAATTCAATAAAAATTCCAATCAACCACCAAAACGACGCTAATAAAAATGCAACCAGCTACCTTAAATAAAAAACCCCTAAGATAAAAGGGGTTTTTTATTTTAAACACTACTTTAATATTTTAATAAATTTGATATAATAAAATAAATCATTCCCTAATCTTTTTATTTTATATGACAAAAAGATCCCAGATACGAAAAGACTATATCTTAAACAAGCGCGTTATTATTACCCCAAGACGCGCCGCTCGGCCCAAAGACTTTAAAGAACAAAATGCGGCTGAGACGACAGATAACAAAAATTGCCCCTTTTGCCCACCAAATATTGACAAAAGGTTAATCAAAGATAAAATAAAGAGCTCAGGAAGCAAGAGTTGGGATATTATGAGTATTAAAAATAAATATCCGGCTGTTTCCAGAAAAAACAAAAAAGCTTACGGAATCCAAGAAGTTGTTATAGAAACACCTCGCCATATTAAAAGTTTATCAAGCTTAAGCCTTGAACAAACACGAAAATTGCTCTATATGTATAAAAAAAGAACTGTAGAAATAGCAAAAAATAAAAATATAGAATATATTTTATGTTTTAAAAATGAAGGCTTTAAAGCCGGCACTTCTTTAACTCATTCTCACTCCCAAATATTCGCTACTAAAATTATACCTGAAAACCTTAAAAAGGAAATTCAAATCATACAAAAACATAAATTAGAAAAAGGTGTTTGTCCTTATTGTGATATAATAAAAAATGAAATAAAAAGCAAAAGAAAAGTTTTTGAAGACAGCTATATAGCGTCCTTTACTCCTTACGCAAGCGAATTCCATTATGAAATCTGGCTCTTCCCTAAGAGACATGTTGACAATATCACCCTTTTGAAAGACGTTGAATTAAAATCTTTAGCAAGGGGATTAAAATTTATTTTAGGTAAAATAAAAAAATTAAATTTATCCTTTAATTTTTTCTTGCACAATGTAGTGCCATCAAAAGATCAACATTTCTATATAAAAATACAACCCAGGGATTCTATTTGGGCTGGGTTAGAGCTTGGCTCCGGGTTGATTATTAACTCTGTTTCACCTGAACAAGCCGCAAAATTCTATAGAAGTAAAGAATAATAAAACATAATATCAGTTTTTAAAGTGCCTAATTATAAACTCCAAAAAAAGAACACCGGACATAAATATCAAAGAACTTGGAAAGACGATCATCAAGAAAGAGTTGCGAAGCCGAAAAACAATTCTGGATATAAAAAAGATAAACATAAAAAACAAAGAAAAAAGGGTTTATCCGGTTTAATTTTTAATAAAACTACTGTTTTATTAATTCTTGGCATTATTTTTGCCGGGAGTATTTTTGTTGTAAGCATGGTTGCTTGGATGTCTAAGGATCTTCCTAATCCAAATCAATTAACAAACAGAGAGGTGTCGCAAACCACAAAAATATATGATAGGAGCGGAGAAAATTTGTTATATAAAATACATGGTGAACAACAGCGAACCCTAATGACATTAGATGAAATACCAGATATCGTAGAACAAGCTGCTATATCTATTGAGGATAAAAAATTTTATAAACATGAGGGTTTTAGTTTATGGGCTATTTTCAGAACGGCTTTAACTAATATAGTTAACAATAAACGCGCCGGAGCTTCCACTCTTACTCAACAATTGATTAAAAACACTGTTTTAACCCCGAAAAAAACCTATACCAGAAAAATAAAAGAATTAATTTTGGCTTATAAACTAGAAAATGCTTATACTAAAAATCAAATTCTGCAAATGTACCTTAATGAAGTACCTTATGGCGGAATGGCTTATGGAGTGGAAGCAGCTAGCCAATATTATTTTGGTAAAAGTGTTACTGAAGTTAATATAGCTGAAGCAGCCGTTTTGGCATCACTGCCCCAAGCTCCCAGTTATTATTCTCCTTATGGACCACACAAAAAACAATTAATACAAAGACAAAAATATATATTAAACTTAATGAACGAACAGGGCTATATAACTGAACAAGAAGAAGAAGGTGCTAAAAACTATAATATAAAGTTTACACCCCCCTCCACTGACATAAAAGCTCCTCACTTTGTTATGTATATTAAAAAGATCTTAGCTGATAAGTACGGACAAAGAATGCTAGAACAAAAGGGGCTAAAAATTTACACTACCTTGGATTGGTATAAACAAAAAAAAGCCAAAAAAATAATAAAAGAAGAAGCCCTGAAAAATGCTCAAAACTATAATGCTCAAAATGCTGCTCTGGTTTCTATTGATCCCAAAACCGGACAAATTTTAAGCATGGTTGGTTCTCGTGATTATTTTGATAATGAAATAGATGGTCAGGTTAATGTAACAATTAGCAATAGGCAGCCTGGTTCATCTTTAAAACCTATGGTTTATGCCACCGCTTTTAGCAAAGGGTATCGACCGGAAACCATATTAATAGATGCCCCAACAGATTTTGATGCTACTCAAGCTGAATATAAACCTCAAAACTTTAACAATAAAACCAGAGGTCCAATCTCTATGAGAAAGGCGTTGGCTGGCTCTATTAATATTCCAGCTGTTAAAACTCTGTATTTGGTCGGAGTGGATAAAGTTATATCCAACTTAAGCGACTTAGGGTATACCACTATCTCTGAAAAAAACAAAGAAAAATACGGACTTTCTTTGGTTTTAGGAGGAAAAGAGGTAAAGCTTCTAGAACACACCAATGCCTATAGCGCTTTTGCTAGAGAAGGGAATACACACCCTGTTTCAGCAATATTAAAAATAGAAGATAACCAAGGAAGGGTGTTGGAAGAGTTTGAAAATAAAACAAAAAAAACCTGGAAAGCTCAAACTGCCAGAATGATTAATAGCATTTTATCAGATAACAATGCTCGAGCTTTTACTTATGGTCAAGACAATTGGCTAACTCTTGACAATAGACCAGTGGCAGCTAAAACCGGAACTACTGACAACTTTAAAGATGCTTGGACTATAGGATACACCCCTTCTCTTGTAACCGGTGTTTGGGTGGGAAATAATAACAACACAAGTATATCCCAAGGAGCTTATGGAGGCACGGTGGCGGCTCCTATCTGGAATAAATATATGCAAGCCGTTTTAGGAGACACACCGGTTGAAGAATTTAAAAAACCATCTCCTAATAAAACAAAAAAGCCTATTATTAATGGTTCTATTGAATTCCAAAAAAATGTGAAAATAGATACCGCTTCAGGATTGCTAGCCACAGAATATACTCCGGAAAATTATATAAAAGAAAATACTTTTCAAAACTACCACTCCATACTTTATTATGTTAACAAAGAGCACCCCTTAGGAAAAAAACCAAAAAATCCGGAGCAAGACCCCCAATATGATTTATGGGAAAAAGGGGTACAAAAATGGGTTAAAGAACACAACAAAAAGGAAAAAACAGCATCTTCTTCTCTTTCCTTAAAAGATATTCCGGAAAAAGAAGATTATTTACACAAACCCGAAAATAGACCTAAATTCACTATTTCTTATCCGCAAAACAAACAAATAATAGAAACCCCTACTCTACAATCTAAATTAGAATACATATCAGCGATCAGAGGTATAGATAACGCTAAATATTTTATTGATAATAATTTGTTAACAACAAATTCTTCTTACCCTTTTGAGTTAACTACAAACATTAATTTTTTACACAATGGATATCATGATCTAACAGTTGTATTGTGTGATGATATTGATAATTGCTCCTCTAAAACAGTAGCTTTTAATTTAAAGTTAGATGAGCATATTATTAATAAACAACCTGCTATTTCTTGGCTTTCTCCTAAAAACGGCTTAGCTGTTAACCATATAGATTATCCTATTAATCTTCGTTTGCAATTAAAAAACTATCTTAAGATTAACAAAGTAGAGGTTTTTTATACATCAACCAGTAAAAACAAAAGTCCTAAGATTATAAAGACCTTAAAATCAATAAACCATCCCTTAATTAACATTAATTGGTCTATCCCACCCCTAACCGGAGGATATGAGCTTAGGGGTCGTATTTATTGGGGTCAAGGAAATGTGGCGGAAAGTGAGCCCTTAATAATGACCGTTACTAATTAATTTTATTGTTTTATAGGCATTATTATATATAAATAATCTTTCTCCTCGCAAGGCTTGATTACACAAGGAGTGTTGTTATCAATTATTTCAATCTGAACATTTTCTTCATTAATATGATTTAGCCCATCTATTAAATAATTATAATTAACTATTATCCCATTATTTTCACCAGAAACGTCTGTTTCTATATTTACAATATTTTCTCCTGTATCACCAGAGGTTGAAGACACAATTAATTTATTTTCTTCCTTAACAAGATCTAAGTTAACATCGTTTATACCTGATTTGGAAAACAAAGAAGATGTTTTTACAGCTCTTATTAATTCATTCCTATTTACAATCACCACACTTTTAGGGTTGGCAGGAATTATTTGTTTATAATCAGGGTATTGTCCTTCAATAAGCTTAGATACGATCTCTGTTGATTGGACAATAAATAAAATTTGATTTTCAGAAACATAAAAAGTTATATCCAAATCTTTTTCTTGTGCTTCATTGTTGTCTTGAATGTTTGATAAAACTCTTATTAGCTCTTGAATAGTTTTAGAAGGAACTATTATTCTTTGATCTTCTATTTGAGTATTGTTTGTTTTTATTTTTATGTTTTTTTCAGCTAATCTATATGAATCAGTGGCAGCCAATGTTAATTTTTCATTACTAAATACGAAAACTGCTCCTGTTAGTTCTATTCTGGATTCATTATCTGCGACAGCAAAAACTACTTTTGATAAAGCATCTCTAAATTCAAATATATTAACATTAAAACTATTATCTCTATCAACTGTTGGTATTAAAGGGAAATCATCAGCTGATTGGCCTTTGATTTTTGTTTTATAATTTTCACATTTTATTTTTATTTCGCTTTCTTTTTGGGCTATGTTTATTTGTTTGTTTGCTAATAAGTTAACATAATCAGCTATCATTTTAGAATTAACAGTATATACCCCTTCTTCTATTATTTTCCCTCTAAGGGTGTGAACTATTCCAATTTCTAAGTTAGTAGAAATTAATTTAATATTTCCATCTTTAGCCTCTATCATAATATTGTTTAATATAGGGAGATTTTGATTTTTTCCAGCAATATGACTAGCTAAATATAAACCATTTTTTAAATTTTCTTTTAAGATTGAAATTTCCATAATTTATTAATTATTTAAATATACTTAAGTAATAAAGTTAATAAGGATAGTGGAAAAGTGGAAAAATTTTTGTTTTTTGTTTGTGTTATTGGTTTAGATGTTTATTTTGTTTTTGAAATTGCCTGGGAAAAGTTGGGGATTGATATGTGTAAACATGTGTATAAAGGAATGTGTTTTTTATTTATTCACAATTTACACAATTTTTTCCCAATATAATTAACAAGGGTTTTCCACATCATTAAATAGGATTTGTTTTATGGATTCTACTTCTTGTTTTATTTTTTCATTTTCATTTTGTATTTCTTTAGAAATCTTATTATAAGCATGTATAGCTGTTGTGTGATCCCTTCCACCTAATTCTTCACCAATAGTTGGGTAAGAAGAGTTAATCTCCTCTCGCATTAGGTAAATAGTGATTTGGCGAGGCCAAACCAGCTCTTTTCTGCGCCCCCTTCCAGTTAATTCTTGGTTGCTTATATCATAAAATTTAGCAACTGCTGATAAAATATCTTTATGTGTCATTGATCTGGCTTGGGTGTTTGTTAATAAGTCGTTAAGAATATTTTTTACAGTTTTTACCGAAGGAGGAGTATTATTAAATTCATGAAAAGCTATTACTCTGTTTAAGGCGCCCTCAAGCTCTCTAATATTATTTTTTACATTATTAGCAATATATTCTATTGTTTCGTAGTTCAGGGTAAAGTTTTTTTCTTTTGCTTTATTTTTTAAAATAGCCATTTTGGTTTCAATATCAGGTTGAGAAATATCAGCCACCATTCCGGCTTCAAACCTAGATAATAACCTTTGTTCTAGAGCAGGAATAGATTTAGGTGGTTTATCAGATGTTAAAACAATTTGTTTATCTAATTGCTGTAGTTCATTAAAGGTATGAAAAAATTCTTGTTGTGTTCCGTCTTTACCTGCCATAAATTGAACATCATCTACTAATAAAAGATCCACGTTTCGATAACGTTCTTTAAATTCTTTAGCCTTACCTCCGTGTATGGATTGAATATAGTTATTGGTGAATTTTTCACTAGTAATATATAAAACTTTGTTTGTTTTTTGACAGACCTCATTTCCTATGGCTTGCAATAAATGAGTTTTTCCCAAGCCCACACCACCATAAATAAATAGTGGATTATAAGCCTTTCCGGGATTGGCTGATACCGCTTTGCAGGCGGCATGAGCCAATTCATTTCCTTTTCCCACAACAAAGGTATCAAATTTGTATTTAGGATTAAGGCCAAACCGAGAAGATGAAGTAACAGGTTCGTTAGCGTCTATGTTTGTTTTTTCACTTTCTTTTTTTTCTTTTTCTGTGTTTTTTGTGTTGGCTTTTTGAAATAAAGAATTAGTGTTATTAGGCTTCTTGGTGTTTATTTTATAAACAATACTGGAAATATGGCTGTTGGTTATGTTTTTTAAAGCTTTTAAAATTTCATCATGATATTTTTTTTCCAGCCATGCTTTAGTAAAAGCATTAGGGACAGATACGATTACTTGGTTTTCATCAAAAGATGATATAAAAGTGTTTTTAAACCAAGTTGTAAAATTAGCTTTAGAAATATTTAATTCAATTTCACCCAACACAGCTTGCCAGATTTGTTTTTTATCCATACCTTTAAGGTTTTAAAATATATTAAAGCTTATTAAAACAAAAACTAAAGATAAATACAAATAATAATGTTTGATTTAGTTTATTATCTTTTCTAAGGAATTGCAACTGGTGTACTGTTGCAGGGTCAAGGTTACACTTTGGGGATAATTAATGTTGTTTAAAG
>JAGXOH010000021.1 GCA_023659985.1 Candidatus Falkowbacteria bacterium LH_S3
ATACTCTGAACAATTATCAAAGAGAGGCGTTCTCATTTCATTTGATAAACAACCTGTAGTTTTTAGTTTTTAGCTTTAAATTTTGACATTTAATCATTTGACCTTCATTTGACATTTGGATTTTGTCATTAGGATTTTATTAAGTAGAAGTTTTAAGATTTAAGTTGTAGTTTTTAGTTTTTAGTTTTTAGCTTTAAGTTTTGACATTTGGATTTTATTGTATGACATTTTTAAATGTAATTGACACAATTATGTAAGACCCGTGTCAAATCATTTAACTATAGAGTACAGCGGGGGGATTAAAATTTATTATAATTCAAAAGCTGTTATTTATCATGCACCAATGAGTATAAAGCAGGATATAAGAAGCGGATTCAAATATGGTAGAGGAAAACGAACCAGTGAAGAGTTGAATTTACTGCCTAAAACAAATTTTTTGACATTAAAAATAGAAAAGTGAGGTGATAAGTATGATTCAATTTGAAGCAACACAAGAGCAACATGAAAAGGTTTTTGGTCTCTTCTCTAAATACAGAGAAGATCGGCCAAAGCCATACAGGAATTTTGACCAGTTCTTTGCCACCGAGGAAACAGTTCTCCGACGGGCGGTTTTGCTTGGGAGTATTCCCGATATCTCCCAAAGACAATTGCTGTTTTTAGGAGACAGTGATTTAGTTTCATTAGCTTTTTGTCTGCTTTTCAAAGCAGGTAGAGTGACTGTTGTTGATATTGATAACCGGATTCTTCGGTTTATAGAGACGGTCTCGCAAAAAGAAGGACTACCTATTGAAACGTTTGAACACGATTTGAGAAATCCGCTCCCGAAATCAGAATTCAAACGGTACGATATTGCCTTTTTTGACCCTCCCTATACTCCTGAAGCCCTGAATACTTGGCTTATTCGGGCAATTGAATCAATGATTACAGGAGGTTCAGATCGAAAAAAGAAAAAGCTGGAGGTGCTTTCACGCAAGTACTACGTTTTGTGTTACGGATACACTGATCGGGAAACCGAGCGTGGATTGAAGGTACAACAAGTGCTTACTTCCCTTGGTCTTGTTATTCAAGAGAAGATTAGGGACTTTAATCGTTATTATGGTGCCGAATCAATCGGTTCTAAGAGCGATCTCTTTGTGCTTCAGCCAACGCCGAAGGTGAACATTCGCAAGCTTGATATTGCTCGCAGCCAGTTTTATACTGGCCAGAAGCAAAACAATCCTGGTAGCGAAAGAGGCTAGTGTGGAAACCGAGCTAGTCAATCCTTTTTCTTATCGGTGAATAAGTTCAGATACATTTTGGACTCCAAACCAACTAAAAAGTAAATGCAACCTAGGATTTAAGTTTCATAATTGCCAAGGATTTGGTAGATTATGTGGTTATGCATATAAATACAACAATGAGCTGGACTAATACATGTCTTTGATAAAATGGAAGGGGATTTATAAGATATTAATGGTTACCATGATGGCAGTCAAATTGTTCTTTCAAAGTAATACGCCATTTGGTGCAAAGTGCTCCTAATGATAAAATCAACAAAAAAAGGAGGTGAAAAAGATGGCTAAGAAAAATACTCTAAGCCGCGGTCAGTTCAAACACGGTGGTTGGGAGGTCAGAGACCTTCCAAGGGCGGTGGCATTTCCAACACTAAATCCGGGAACAAATCCGGAACCTCCGGTGGAGGCAAAAAAGGTAAGAAGTAAACAACAATCTTAAATTCACCTAGGGCGAGGCGCTTCAAGGCTTCGTCCTTTTTATTTTAACTTAAATCTATAACAGTTATTCCGGTTTATTATTTTATGTTTGGTTTTTTTTAAATCTTCAAATTTAACCTTACCAATCTCCTGAACCTCTTGCCGCGGAGTAAGAATATTGTTATTAGCCAATTTATACATAGCCAAAGAGCTCAAATCATCAATACTGTCTTCTTGCAATAAAAATTGTTTTTTAATAATACTCTTAACTTTCTCCGAGAGATTACGGGAAAGATCTAAATTATACAATTGCCGGATTAATTTTTTCATGATTTGGTTTGCTTCTTTTTTGCTGGTTGATGTCTCCAACCTTATTTCTCCGGTATGCAAGAAATAGTGGAAATAAAAATCTAGATCGTAAAAATCAGATTCCTTCTTTCGGAGCAATTGCAATTGTTTGCTTAAAACATCAGCTAAAAGCAAATGTTTAAAATAATCTTTGTCTCCTACCCTAACAGGAGTCGGGAAAGCCAAACCCAGATAAGCCTGTTTAAAATTTTTGTTCTCGGAAAAATTATTACTGTTTTTTCGGTAATAGACAGGAGGTAAGGAATAAGATTTATTAACTTTATTGTCTTTTCTTTTCCAATCTTGGCTGTTTATTATTTTAAAAGTTTGGTTGGTATCAAAATTTCCGCTGATAGCCAAAACCATATTAGCCGGGACATAGAACTGGTCATACCATTTTTTAAAAGAATCCCAATTAATCTTCTGAATGCTTTTCTTTTCTCCGGCTATCTTAAATCCTAAAGCATCCTTATATAAACCCCGATCCATCTCTTCTCCTAGTACAGTAAAGGCCTCTTCCCCTCTTTCTTCTATCTCTCTGGTTATAACTCTTTTTTGTCTCTCCAAATCTTTATCAGAAAAATCAAAGTTATTAAGACAGGCAAATAAAACATCAATGATCTTTTTCAGGTTATCCTTGTGATGAGAAATCTCATAAGCGGTAAAATCCTTTCTAGTCCAAGCGTTGAACTCTAAATTAAGAGGGAAAAATTTTTCCATTTGCTCTCCAAAGCTATTTTGAAATAATAAATGTTCTAATAAATGGGATATTCCGTTGTTTACCCGAGATTCATAAGTTGAGCCCACTCGGACAAACAAAGTTGCCACCACTCCGTTTAAATTAGGATTGCGAATAAAAACAATCGGCAAACCATGAGATGTTTTTTTCTCTTTAATAGTAACCATAAGAATTCCTTATTTTATTAAAAAATCGTTTCTTCAGATAATTTTGTGGGTAAAATACTTACAATTTAAAACCCGAAATGTGAATTTTTTAAGTTATTTATATTTTAAGTATAATAAAAAACGATAAAAAATCAAAACCTGTTTCGGTCAGAAAATATATTGCTTAGCCAGAACCCATTTCAGCTAGATAGTTAAATGATTTGACACGCCTGTGAATTATTTAATAAATAATGGTTTGTTGTCCAAAATGAGCTGGACTAATACAAATGTTTACGTTCCAGGTTCAATGGGACTGACATCTTCCATCGGATTGGGATTGGCCATTTTATCACCTGGCAAAATAGTAGTGGTAGTCGACGGCGATGCGAGTCTACTGATGAACCTTGGCACTATTGTAACGATTGGCAATAAGCAACCAGCAAACTTGCTTCATATCGTTATCGATAATAATGCTTATGGTTCTTGCAGCGAGGAAAAATCAATGTCCTATTCTGCTCATCTTGATAAGCTGGCACAAAATGTCGACTATCAATATGTACAGACGGTCAGTAGTCAGGATGAACTAAAGCATGCTATACTGATGTTTAGGCGGGGACCAGGATTCATTCTGACAAAAATTGAATTGGGCGGACGTTGTGACTTTTGCCGTCCTTTGAATCTAGCCGAGGTTAAAGACAGGTTTATGTGGTTCTTCCGTCAATCATAAAAAGGAGAATACAACTATGATGTTTAAAGGAAAGAGTATATTCAATATGTCATTTGATGTATATGCCAACAACTATCATTCTGTTCGTCCTGGTTATCCTGCCCTATTATTTGAGGATATCAGAGATCAGTGCGGAATTGACAACAATTCACGGTTGTTAGAGATCGGCGCTGGGAGTGGAATCGCAACAGTTGAGTTAGTCAAGCTTGGTTGTCATGTCGTTGCCATCGAACCCGGTGCTCATCTTGCGGCGATTACCAGAGAACAGACCAGAGAATTCAAGAATGTGGAGGTGCTTGAAGGAATATTTGAAAATTTTCAAACTGCCGACAAGTTTGATGTCATCTCGGCTTTCACTGCCTTCCATTGGTTGAATGAGGAAGACAAATTTCAACAAGTCTCTGATTTACTAAATCCCTCTGGTAGCCTTGTGTTAGTTTGGAACAGCTTCTTTCAAAGTGATTCATTGGTCACTGAGAATGTAAATAGGGTCTCTCGGGAATCATTGCCGGATATTTATCCTGATAAGTCGAAAGTTACCGATGTTAACAAAGGTGTACTTTCAAAGCTAAATCGTCGAGAACAAGAAGTTATTGCCAATCCACTGTTTTACACAATTCTACTGAGAAAATATCTCACCACATACAACTACGATGACCAGATGTATCCTAAACTACTCAAGACTTTCCCAAAGATTGTTGAGGTTGAGGAAGAAAGACGTCTGAAGTTCCTCGGAAATATCGCTGAAGTCGTTAAACGACACGGAAAAATTTCTGTGCCGATTCTAACCACCCTAATTGTCTGCCAAAGAAGGAGTCACTTCCTTGAGGCAGTGGCAAATTACAAAGGAGGATAATAAACTATGTTGGACATCAATGTAATCGCACGATTTGCAGAGAATTACGGTGTACCTTTGGAGGATGTTCTATTTATCGCTCTTAACACTAATGGCGTTAACCTTGAATGGAAATCGGGACGTTTCTCGGAAACATCCCGATTTTGGAACAAGGTGGCAAAATCTGGGCAGAATCAAGTGGGGAAGGGAGCGACTCCGGTATTGGAATGAGTCAAGAAACAATTGACTCACTATTCCAAAAATACAACAGAGCAGAAACAACAAAGAAAAAGAAGATAGAAGGCACAGGTCTTGGACTCTACATTGCCAAAGAGATGGTGGAAGCCCAAGGTGGCAAAATCTGGGCAGAGTCAAGCGGGGAAGGGAGCGGCTCTACATTTTATGTGGAAATGCCTGCGGTTTGATTTTAATCTTTCAGAGAAGTATTTCAATTAACTCAACCCCGCCCGAGTTAATTAAAACGTTTATTTACCATTACAAATTTACCTTCAATTAATTTCGGAGTCATTTTAGTTTACAGAACTAATGGACTTTCGGTCAGATTTTAGATGGTTTAATACGATCGGTAATGTCTCGTATGCGCGGAGTGCATGGTGAAGCAAAATTAAATCGTACGCTCCGATAATCATCTCGCCACCATCTCGCTTTACTCGGCAACACCAAAAAGAAAAATATTCCTTGCTTTTTTGTATCTTTGTTTTCGTATTTTTGTGGGAGTGGATTTTTTCTAAAATGGAAAGAACATTTTTCTTTTTGGTGTTCTGTCTGGAAAGACATTCGAGTAGTGTGGTAGGGCAAAATGCAAACTTGGTTTTGTCAAAACTATTTTCTGGGGAAAAGGATTTGGCAAAATCTCGGCTCTAATTTTATTTTTACATTTTGTCCGCGCGGAGGAGGGGTCTGGAGAGGAATCTGTGCGGACTTTCTTTGGTTTTCAAAAACTATTTTCGAAAGCGAGGTGTCTATAAAAAAAGAAAACCTCGCAGTCCATTCAGAAATCTCTGAAATGAAACTGCGAAGTTAGAGTTGTTGATGAAGGAACTGGAGATAGTTGGTGTAGATCGCGTGAGTGATTTTCGGCAGTTGGTTTTTTCTGCGATAATCTCGAGGTATAAACCCCGATATATTGAGAGGATTTGTATACTTCCAACTCCTTACCCGTGCTTCACAAGCGATGTCCGTCCGTGTCTCGTTTCATGAGACAAGTCGTTCAATGATAGCTTTCACTGCTTGGATATATCTATCTTTATCCTTTTGCTTATACACTGAGATATACGATGGGTGATGGATAGGCACATACCACCTTTTCTCATACTCAAATTCCTTATATTTATAAGATAATTTAGGTATCTGTAACCCAAGCTGACGGAGAACGAATGTTGCCGTTTTGTTTCCAAGCAACAGAACAACACGAGGATTAATTGACTGAAGCTCGATTTGCAATTTGGGATAACACAGTCTACACTCTTCAAGTGTCGGATATCTCAATTTTCCTTTGGAATCCAACGGAGAAAACTTTACAAGATTTGTTTTGTAAAAATTTATATGGTGACACTGCGTCTCAATTTCTGCCACCAACCTACCGGTATTTGTGTTTATATGGAGAGGTGCATTATCCTCAGCATTAGTTGCTCTTGTTGCAGAAAGACCGACCCACATCACATTTGTATTTTTCATTGGTTTATTCCATTAGTTTCAGTAATGAACCCCTGAAGAATCTCGTTGGACACTTCAGAGAAATTACCACTTGTAAAGTTAAATTGTTTTCTCCCTATGGTTGTTGACAAATTCTCGCTGTACACAACCTCATCAATAATTCTTCCTTTCAGAATCATATCATGGTACAGCTTGGTGCCATGATAGGGACGAAATTGAAAAACACTTGTCCTAAAATTAGCATTGTTTTTCTTGGACGATTCTTTGAGCCACGCCGCTAAATCGTAAGACATTTGCATATCCTCGATAGTTTCGGTTTCAAAACCAAAGATGAAATATCCTTTCACATCTATGCCGATGCGGAACAATCTCTCGATGGTTTGCCTGATTAAATCCACGTTTGAAGTTTTGTGGATCATTTTGAGGATGCGTGGAGACCCAGATTCTATGCCAATGAATACCTCTATGCAACCTGACTGCTTCAATTCAAGCAACTGCGTATCACTCAATTTATAGAATGATAACACATGAGCCATTGCACGCCATGTTATGGGAACATTCCCGAATATATGTACCGCACGCTCCACACTATTGGCATTTTTCAAGAATAAATCATCGAGAACTCGCACCGAATCAATATTCTGATACAGTTCGCACAACATTTTCACTTCATTCGCTACGCTGTGAACGTTTCTTTCTCTAATCGGTGTTTCTTTGTTCAAAGATCGAGCCGCTGAGCAAAATGCGCAGTTGTATATACATCCGCGATTAGTAACAATACATACTTCATTGAATCCTCGCACATGTTGCAATGGCTGATTCACAAAAAATGACCTGTCCAAATGAATGTTGGAAATATCGTGGGGGAAATACGGCGAAGTCACAGACACCATAATAACTCGCTTATTGCCATCTTGACGAATAATATTAAGAGGCTCTCCCTGCACAATTGCACTGACCACAAAGTCTCCTTCTCCAATGATAATATCAACAGGGCAAGAGACATTCCAGAGCAGTATAGTCTGATAAAGACTCTTTGTGGCTAATCCGCCGATAATGAAATGTATTCCACTGTTAATTGATTCAACTATCTCACGGACTAAGTGTAGATTGGTTGTGAATACATTCAGAGCAATATAGTGTGGACGCTTTTGACGAATAACCGCCAAAAGAATGTCGAGAGGAATGTTTGTCTCCACAGCATCCAACAATTCGACAATTATTCCATTACTCCAAAGATTCGTGGCTATATACCCCAAGCCAAGTGGTGGTAAAGAATCTTCGTCGTATCCATCCACTTTATCTCGAAATAAAGGTGAATTGATAACTAAAACATTGAGTGATCTTTCTTCTCCTCGCATTGTACTCTCCTCCTTTTTCATGAGATTAGTTTTGGTGTGAAGGCGAATAAACGCCGTCGCTTTTCTTTTTCACGAACGAGCCGTGAATGAGTCGAAACGCCAGTCTTCTCTCTGCTTCGTAAACCATTGGCGTACCAATGAGTGCGTTACACTTCGGGCACTTCAGGTTTGGCATATCAGCTTTGTTGCTCATCTTTGACTGCAAAAGCGCGAGCTCCTGCGGCGCAAAGATTCGGTCGAGATACATTCGGAGCAATCTACCATGCCCATCTTTTTGATAGAGGGCAAAATGTTGATTGCACTTGCTACAATAAAGATCAAGAAAATGCGAATTGCCTCCACGGGCATTCACATATTTGTCTTTCTCGAGCGAATGTTGAGTTGTCTTTTTGTCCACCATGTTTTTATCTCCTTTCTTTCAATTAAATTTCAAATAACTTCAAAGAACTAACTTCTTTTCTTAAGATAACATAAGACATATTTATGTCAACTATACGTACTGAATTAACACTTGAAATGCAACATAAGTGATATAAATAGTTTATTAACAATTAACCATATATCACGGGTATGCATAAACATATTAAACAAAATAATCGTGCTTGTATAACTTTAATGTTAAGACAAGCACACACAAAAACACAAATCTAAAGAATTGGGTTTTAATAGAAGTACAATCTCAAGAGAGATAAAGAGAAATAGTAAAGATAGAATATATAAAGTTCCTTGGGCCAACAAACAAGCCAAAGATAGAAGGAAATTATCTAAAGTTAATTATCGAATAATTGATAACGATTTAAAAAAGAAGAAAAAGATTAGAGATTATTTAAAAACAAGGAAAAATTGGGACGTTTCTCGGAACGTTCCGATTTTGGAACAAGGTGGCAAAATCTGGGCAGAATCAAGCGGGGAAGGGAGCGGTTCTACATTTTATGTGGAAATGCCTGCGGTTTGATTTTAATCTTTCAGAAAAGTGCTTGAATTAACTCGGGCGGGATTGAGTTAATTAAAACACTTGGAAAGTAGCTCTTTTCTGTTTTTTACACATTTTGGATTTCGTTCTCGTGTGATATGGTGGGAAGATTATTTACATAATAATTTCCATCAATCATATGACCAAAATTTAAATGAAATCCAAAATCCAAAATCCTAATGCCAAATAATAAATAAAAAGTAAGAAGTAAGAGGTAAAAAGTTTTAAGTTGTAGTTTTTAGCTTTGAGTTTTGACATTTAATCATTTGACCTTCATTTGACATTTGAGCTTTGACATTTGGATTTTATTAAGTAGAAGTTTTAAGATTTAAGTTGTAGTTTTAAGTTTTAAGTTTTGTCATTTGGATTTTATTGTATGACATTTCTAAATTGCACTGGCTATGACATTATCATATTGCTATGACAGGGGCCTTTTTACTATTGGCTATAAAGGCGTTTTTTGCTACAATAGAAATATAGATTTAAATTTATATTTAAATATATATTTTTTATGCCTAGAAGAGAGTTAGAAAATAAGAATGTGAGAAAAATTTTTTGTTACATAGAATGATTCCTTACCAAAAAATAGCTTCAACTCTATTTTTATCTTTAAACAACATTAATTATCCCCAAAGTGTAACCTTGACCCTGCAACAGTACACGGATTAAATGGTAAAATTCCTATTGAGTTTCTTTCTAATTATCAGGAAAATAAAATTTATGGATATAAAAGAAGTTATTCAAAAAAGATATAGTTGTCGGAATTATAAAGATACTCCAGTAACAGAGGAGAAATTAAAAAGTATTTTTGAGGCGGCTCGGCTTGCTCCTTCAGCTCATAATTCTCAATCATACAAGTTTATTATTGTTAAAGATAAAGAAAAACAAGAGAAATTAGCTGAAGCGGCAGCTAGCCAAAGTTTTATTGCCGAAGCGCCAATTATTATTGCTGGTGTTTCTTTAGAGCCGGAGAAAACAATGAGTTGCCAAGTTCCAACTTACGCAGCTGATTTAGCAATTGCAATGGAACATATAGCCCTTCAGGCCTGTTCAGAAGGTGTAGGAACCTGTTGGATAGGAGCTTTTTCACAGCAAGAAGCAAAAAAGATTCTTGAAATTCCTGAAGAATGTAAAATAGCTGCTCTGATGCCGCTCGGCTATCCAGTAGATTCTCCGAGACCAAAATATAGAAAGAATTTAGATGATTTTGTCTGTTATGAAAAGTTTAAAATTTGAGGTTGAGAGTCTGAAAAATCGGGAACGGTTCTGAATTTTAACTAACTGTCAATTTTAGCTGAATTAAAAGTTGAGGAATTAATTAAGAAATAAGAAATAAAAAATGGTTAGGGAATTTAATATTTCAAGTGAAAATAGATATCAATTGATTGATATTACAGATAAGGTAGAAGGAGTAGTTAGAGGAAGTAAAATAAAAGATGGATTGGTTTTGATTTTTGTGCCTCATTCTACAGCAGGCATTATTTTAACGGAGAATGAATCCGGTTTAAAACAGGACTGGCTGGCAGTTCTGAAAAAATTAATTTCTGACTTTGATTTTTTTCATAACAAAATTGATAACAACGCTGATTCTCATATTCTTTCTGGTTTATTGGGACAGGAGAGAACTTTAATGATTGAAAATAACAGTTTGGTTCGTGGAACTTGGCAGCAGATATTTTTGGTTGAATTAGACGGTCCAAAAAAACGAAGGATAATAATTAAGATTATTAAGGATTAAAATCGCTTTTACCTTAGCACTTGTCGTTGGCAGCCTGATTTATCCTCGGGCCAGACGCCGTCTTATCTTTGAGTAGCGGATTATTCAGCCACACCTTGATTTCAGGTAACGAAAATACAACTTTTTTATTCTATATTCTATTATGGTATTATATATAAGAAGGCGAAATAATTCTAAAATTGTTACAAAAAAGAATGATGAAATAAAAATCAAAGACAGCCTTTGATATATATGAATAAGTTCAGATACATTTTGGACTCCAAACCAACTAAAAAGTAAATGCAAAT
>JAGXOH010000022.1 GCA_023659985.1 Candidatus Falkowbacteria bacterium LH_S3
TGAACGTTGAAAGAATAATTTGCCTTTGGCAAATTGTTGAAAGTTGAACGTTGAAAGTTTAAAGAAATAAATTGAATTAATCAAGGCTTAATTGTTGAAGGTTGAAAGAATAATTTGTCTTCGGTAAATTGTTGAAAGTTGAAAGTTGAACGTTGAAAGAATAATTTGCCTTCGGTAAATTGTTGAAAGTTGAATATTGAATATTGAAGGTTGAAAGAATAAATTAAATTGTTGAAGGCTGAAAGAATAATTTGCTGTTTATTTTATAGAACTAGGGAATGCGCCGTTAGCTCAGCTGGTAGAGCAGCAGCCTTTTAAGCTGATAGTCGGAGGTTCGAATCCTCCACGGCGCACAGAGCTAATTACGAATTAAATTTTAAGAAAAGATTTTTACCAATAATTCGTAATTTTATATGCCCATAGTTTAGCAAAAAGTGCAATATGTATGTGCACATTACCACATTTTTGTCTTTTTATGTTACAATTGCAGCAATTAGGGTTACATTTTGAATTTCATTTGACATTAGGATTTTGACATTAGGATTTTATTAAGTTGTAGTTTTTAGCTTTAAACAACATTAATTATCCCCAAAGTGTAACCTTGAGCCTGCAACAGTACAATTTTTGTCTTTTTAATCTCTTTGTGATAAATTAAAATTATATAAAATAAGATGACTTGCGGAGAGAGAAGGGGTATACTTTCTTTATAAGTTTAAAATGCTGAACTCAGTCGAGCAGCATTTCAGCAAGTTAATTAAAATTAAAATAAGCAAAAAATATGAATCAATCAACAAAATTGATTATTAGTGTAATAATCGCCGTTGTGGTCGTAGCAATCGGTTATTCAGTATTCAAAGGCCCGAGCGAGCCAATTTCAACTGAACCGATTAAAATTGGATTTATTGGTCCGTTGACAGGTGAAAATGCTGCTATAGGGAAAGGAATAAAAAATGCGATTTCATTATCGGCAAAAGATAAAGATGTCCAAATAATATACGAGGATGACAAATTCAAGGGCAAGTTAGGTGTTACGGCATATCACAAATTGCGCAATGTAGATAAGGTTGATGCAATTATTAATACAACTCCTGCGACACTTAATGCAATTACACCGTTACTAAAAGATGATCCAATTGTAGTTATGCAAATTGCACAACCAAAATCAAGCGCGGACGATACCATATTCCAGATTATGCCAAATGGAGTAGCCGTATACACGGAGTTAGGCAAAATTGCTAAGGAAAAATATCAGTCATTTGCATTCATTTATCAGAATGGCGCAACTTTTGAGAAAACCAAGAATCATTTCAAATCAGTTTATGAAGACCAGTCACATCTAATAAAGGAATATCGTCTTGACAAAAGTAAAGATTATCGAACATTAATTGCAAAAATAAAGAGCAACAAACCTGCAGCTTATACAGTACTCGCTACGCCAAGTGTTGGTTCGCAATTTATCAAACAGATGAGAGAGCAACAAGTTAAATCAGATTTAGTTTGCAATGGCGATATGGAAGCCACTATAAGCCAATATTTGAAAGTATTACCGGAAGAAACATTTAATGGTTGTATATCAGCAATGTTTGCTGATAGGATGTCTGAAAGTTTTAAGTCTGATTATAAGGATACTTTCGGAAATGAACCAGGGTTTGGAGCAGATTATGGCTTTGACGGCGTAGAAATTATTACCAATACCTATGATTCAGATATGTCAGCGTGGATCCGCTCTCTTAAAAACTTAGATTTTGATGGAGTATCTGGTAAAGTAAAATTTGATGATGAAGGTATTCGTATTCCAGAGATTGCAACTCATATATTCAAAAATGGGGAATTTACGAAAATTGAATAATAAAATAGCCAAGATTTCCAACAAAACTGCCTCGCTTTGCGAGGCAGTTTTCGTGTCAAGTAATTTAACTATCTGACCGAAATGAACCTGGTTTTGTAATTAAAAATCTGACCGAAACAGCTTTTAATTTTTTATCGATCAACCTTTGGGAATTTGTTTTTGTTTTGATAAGTTTTGTAGAGTAAATCTAATCTCTTAAATAGTTCTCTTCAATTCAGCAGAATTAAGGGACTCGTAAACGCGCAAGAGTTTTCGTCTAATTTATTCGGAAATATCAGAATCTTCCATTATTCTTTTAATAAAAATGGTGTCAAGTCTATTTTTGCTGACAAAACAACAATCAAATCAGTAAGAAAAAATAGACTTGACAGCATTTTTTCAACAAAGACTTTAACCTCTGGCCACAAGGTTTATCAAAGATTTTCCAACACCTTTTTAGAGCTGGCTTGAGTTCGTTTCTGTACTTCTGTTTTCTCTTCTTTCTTTCTGTTTTGATTTTATCCAGATTGCTCTTTGGTTTAAGTTTTTCCATAAGATATTTTCGGTTCAGTCCTGTGCATTTTTCTGCTTCATCTAACAACTTTCCTCGCTCTTTTTTGGATTTGATTGAAAGATAGTTTCCCTCAATGTTTTAAGATAATCATTTCGCGAGTTGCTTGTTTTTTCATAGAAGTATTTAGAAGCTAAATTTTTAATTAAATTTGACCTTTTTCTTCTAAATACTCTATTATATTTCGGTCAGAAAATATTTTACAGAATCAATGGGCTTTTGGTCAGATTTTAGTTTACTCAATACGTTTTATTGAAGGACAACACTAAAAAAGATATAATCAAGCCAAATGGAAATTTTTTCTCAACTTATTTTTAACAGCATTATCGCTGGGGCGGTTTATGCGCTAATCGCTCTTGGCTTTAATCTGATTTACGGAGCGACAAAGTTTTTAAATTTGGCGCATGGTGTAATGACAGCGATCGGCGGCTACACGGTTTTTTATTTTACTAAAACTTTGGACTGGAACATCTACCTTGCTGTTATTATTGGAATACTATTTGCCGGTCTCATTGGTTTTAGCTTGGATAAATTCGTTTATTTTCCGCTTCGCAAAAGAAAAGCGTCAAATATGGTTTTATTAGTTGCTTCATTCGGAGCTTTTACGGCAATTCAAGCAATAATTGCAATTTTGTTTAATAGCCGGTTTCAGACGCTTTCGCAAAATACCAGCGCACAGAAAAGCTTTGAAATTTTCGGCGGTGTAATAACTCAAACACAATTAATTATTTTAGCGTCTGCCGCCTTGATTATGACTGGACTTGTTCTGCTTCTTCACAAAACACGATTTGGCAAGGCGATAAAAGCAATCAGCGACGACGAAGAAGTGGCAAAGATTGTTGGTATTAACACTAATAAAATCATTGGTTATGTCTTTTTTATCGGCTCGGCTATTGCTGGATTTGCCGGTATCCTCGTCGGCTTTGACACTGGCATTGAGCCGACCATGGGGCTTGATTTACTCTTTAAAGGAGTGATTGCTTCCATAGTCGGTGGCATAGGCAATCTTTACGGCGGAGTACTGGGCGCATTTCTTTTGGGTTTTGTGGAAAACTTCGGTATTTGGAAAATCTCTGGCGATTGGAAAGACGCGATTGCTTTCGCGTTGTTGATTGTATTTTTAATCTTCCGCCCGCGCGGAATTATGAATAAATAATATGGAGTATCTCATTCACTTAGGAATTTTATTCACAATATACGCCATTTTAGGTATCAGTTTGAATTTGGTTATTGGTTATACTGGATTATTATCCCTTACTCACGCCGCTTTTTATGGAATCGGCGCGTATACCACGGCAATACTTTTAACACAGACTGGCATCGGATTTTTCCTTTCTGTAATTTTGGGGATAATTTTTGTGGGAATCGTCAGTTTTTTAATTGGCATAGTGTTGAGCAGATTTAGCGACGATTATTACGCGCTTGGCTCGCTTGGTTTGAATATGATTATTTTTTCAATTTTTCTTAATTGGCAAAGTTTGACAAAAGGACCACTTGGTATTCTGGGAATATCCAGACCGGAATTATTTGGAATAAACTTTTCTTCCAACTTTATGTTTTTAATCCTTACTTTGTTGTTTTTAATCCTTACATATCTTGTCGCGCGCTTTATCGTCAACTCTTCTTTTGGTAGAGTGCTTAAAACAATCCGTGAAGACGAAAAAGCAATTCAGGTTTTTGGCTACAAGACATTTTACTTCAAACTGGCTATTTTTGTAATAAGCGCCGCAATGGCAGCTGTTGCAGGTTCTTTATTCGCTTCCTACATCACCTTTATTGATCCTTCAAGTTTTGCTTTAATGGAATCAATCTTTATCGTGGCAATCATTATTTTAGGAGGACTTGCCGATTTGCGCGGTTCAATTTTAGGTGCCTTGTTTTTAATTCTACTCCCAGAAGTTTTGCGTTTTGTTGGTTTTCCATCTGAAATTGCGGCTCAAATGAGACAAGTTGTATACGGAGTTATTTTGATTTTACTTATGCTCTACCGGCCGCAAGGTTTAATTGGTGAATACAAACTATGACAATACTTGAAACAAGAAATTTAATAAAGAGATTTGGCGGTGTGCATGCCGTTGACCATCTTTCCATTGAAGTTGAAAAAGGAAGGATTAATGGCATTATTGGGCCAAATGGATCTGGTAAAACTACGCTTATCAATCTTTTAAGCGGGATGTTGGCGATGGATGGCGGAGAGATTATTATAGATGACGTTCAGAAATTTACACAAATGTTTCCTCATCAAGTTTTTTTCTATGGAATTGCACGCACATTCCAAAATGTTCGACTTTTTGAGCAGATGACGGTGTTGGATAATATCTTGGTTATTTTAACCAAGCGAAATGTTTTTAGCTCTTTATTTGAAAAACACACAGAGTATCATCTGAAAAAAGCAGAGGAAGTATTACAAAGAGTTGATCTTTGGAAAAAGAAAAATCAATTGGCGATAAATCTTTCCTACGGACAAAGGAAGCTCTTGGAAATCGCCCGTGCCTTGGTAACGGATGCGGAGATTTATCTTTTGGATGAGTCGTTTACTGGTCTTTTTCCGGAAATGAGAAAAATTGTTTCCAACATTATCTGCGAATTAAAACAAGAGAACAAAACTGTAATTTTGATTGAACATGATATGGGCTTAATCCGTGAGCTTTGTGATTACATTTTTGTAATGAATGAGGGTAAATTATTAGTTGAAGGTAAACCTAATTATGTTCTAGAGGGAAAAGAAGTAATTGAGGCTTATCTTGGCAAATGATTATGAAAAAAGAAATTTTATTACAACTTCAAAATATCTCGGTCTACTATGGCGGGGTGAAAGCGCTTGACAGTGTTGATATTTCTCTTGACAAAGGTGAAATCGTGGCTTTGGTGGGTCCGAATGGGGCGGGTAAATCAACAATTCTTAAAGCGATTTTTGGCTTGGCGCCGATTCATTCTGGAAAAGTTTTGTGGCATGAAAAAGAAATTGAACCGATTCCTCACGAAGCCGCGCAAAGAGGTATTGCTTTTATTCCGCAGGGTCGGCGTGTTTTTAGTCATTTGACTGTGGAAGAAAATCTGGAAATCGGCGGCTTTATTTTGAAAGATAAACATAAATTAAACAGGCGAATAGAAGAAATAATGGAAACTTTTCCAATATTAAGACAAAAAAAGAAAGCAAAATCCGGAACACTTTCTGGCGGACAACAACAAATGCTTGCTTTGGCAAGAGGACTGATGACTGACCCAAAGGTTTTACTTTTTGACGAACCTTCACTTGGGCTTGCTCCAAAAATCGCCAAAGAAGTTTTTGCGAAGATTAAAGAGATAAACGAAAAACACAAGACCGCTATTATGGTTGTGGAGCACAATATTAAATTTTCACTCAAAATCACTCATCGTGCCTATGTATTAAATAAAGGGGAAATTGTTGCAAAAGACACTTCACAAAAACTTCTAAAAAGCGATGTTTTGGAAAAGATATTTATGGGAAAGTTGGTTTAGCCTGTTTTCAAAAATCCTTGTTCGCCAAAACAGGTAAGTAAAATTGGAGAAGTTGAAGGGGAAGGAAAATTTCTGTCCATGATTGTCAAACCGCCTCTGCCTGTCTATTCAGGGCAGAACGCTGAAATAAAATTTTCTTCTCTAATTTTCTGATTCCGCACGCCCCGCAAAAAATTCAAATAAGGAAAAAGAAAATTTTGCTTAAGGCGTAACCCAGCCTTTGGCGTGGCGTGGAGACGTGGTGGCTGGTGGTTTTTGAAAATTTTTGATATATTGAGTTATATTGAGTTATATTGAGTTTAGGAAGTACCACTATTTTCCGTTCAAAAAAGATTCGCGCATTTTTAAATAAATGGCACAGAGCCAATTACGAATTGCATTTCAAGAAAAGATTTTTACCAATAATTCGTAATCAATAATTCGCAATTTTTTATATGTCCTTAGTTTAGCAAAAAGTGCAATATGTATGTGCACATTATCCATGGAAAAGTTGAAAGAATTGCATATTTAATTAGGCAAGAAGACAATCAACTTAACAGTAAATGAAAATCAAGGGCTTGACGAAATAATCCAGATATATTAAGTTCTAAAATAGATGAATATGTTCTTTAAAATATATAATTTCTGCGGCAATAAAGAGAGATTTAGTAATTCTAGATCCTTCTTTGTTGCCGCAGAAAAGGTGGCAGCCATTCTTCAATTATAGAGAATGAACAAAGAAAAGGAGGAGAAAGAGAAAATGAAAGAAGAGAAATTGAAAAACTTGAATCTAAAGAACAAAAGGAAGGAGGAAAATGATGAGTATTAAAGATGTTTTATGTTTTGGAAAAGTGGGAGACTCGCTAAAATTTGATGTAATTGATCTTATTCCTTTATGGGCAAGTATATGGGTACTTATATTTGATGTTTTAATCTTGACGTCAATGATAATAGAGTCGCCGGCGGCCTATGAAAAAGGAATTACTATTTCGCATCAACCATTGGAATTCATTTCCCTCGTTGGTGTGGAAGTGTCAGCGTTGGTTTTTTTCATAGGTTTCCTAGCTTTTGTTGTAAAAGAAGGAAGACGTGTTGTAGAAATAAGAAGAAAAGAAAAATTGCGCAAAGAGGAAAGAGGAGAAAGGTAATCTTTCTTTTAAGTAAAACCATCAAAAAATTTCACGGGGGGTTCAATATCTTTATTGTCCCCTTTTTATTTTTCAGATAAAGAATTTGTTGCCAATTTAGTATTTTTCAAACTCATTTTTCTTGAAAGATTTATTGTAATGAGTTATGATTAACTCATAGAAAAACTTGAAACTGAAAATAAAAAAATAACAAGGAACACAAAAAATCTCCAGAGGCAATGGTCTTTAATTGAAAATAAATATTTTGTTTTGGTGAATACAGTCTTTAAAAATCATCCATGGCCAAAAAGACAATATATTGGTTTTGCTATTGTATTTGATATGTACCCAAAAGATGCGCAAGAAAAGATTTTTTATTCCCCAGCTCTACAAAAAAATTTAAATTTTGGCATAGCTATGGTATCGCATGAAATGCTCCATTTTATGTTTTATGATTATTTAAAAACTAAATACTGCATAAACGAAGAGGATGAACTTGAAAATAAAAATCTAAAATATCTATGAATGAAATTTATAAAAAAATAATTGAATTTACAAAAGAGCTGATTGCAATTCCTTCTCAAAACGGAATCGATTCAGAAAACGCAATCGCAAAAGCAGTTTTTGATAAGCTGACCGATTTTGGTTTTGAACCAGAAATAATTGGTGAAGAAAATCACCCGTCTGTTGTTTGTCTTATTAAAAAAGAAAATTCTAACAAAACAATTTGGCTTGAAAGTTGTTTAGATACCGTACCAGCCGGTAATATTTCAAAATGGGAACATCCTCCATTTGAGGGAAAAATTGTTGAGAATAAAATGTTTGGTAGAGGGGCAAATGATTCTAAGATTGCAATTGCGATTTTCTGTTATTTAGCAAAGGAATTGGCAGAAGATAAAAATTTTGAAAGTTCAATTTTTCTTGGTTTTGACGCCAATGAACAAAGTGGTGAATATTCAGGTATAAGAGATATTATAAAAATTAAGAAACCAAAGGCAGATGTTTGTATTTTGGGATATCAGAGCATAAATAAAATTTCTATTGGGATGAGAGGTTGGCTGAGATTAAAAATTATATCAAAGGGAGAATCTGTCCACACTGGGAGCAGAAGCAAGAGAGGTAATAATGCCATTTACCAAATGGCAGAGATTATTACAACATTGAGAAGATTAAATTTTGAAGGCAAAAAAGAGCCGTTTTTTGAGTATGGATCTAATTTTAATGTTTCTCTTATAAAGGGTGGGGTTTCAATAAATATTGTTCCTGATGAATGTGAAATAAGTATTGATATAAGATTTTTGCCATCACAAAACAAACAAGAGATTATGGATAAAATAGAAGAATCGTTAAAAGAACTAAAAAATAAAAAACCTAATATTAAGTACGAAATAGAATTTTTACGATATGAACCTCCGTTTTTAACCAATCCTAATGATAAATTTGTAAAATTACTTCAGAAAACTGCACAGGATAAATTGAAAACAAAAATTCCGCTGGTTACAAGTGGGAGGGGAAGTGTCGGAAGTGTTATTACTGAACTGGGCATACCAATTATAAATAGTTTCGGTTGCGAGAATGATAATGGACACGCCCCCAATGAATGGGTTAATATTGAAAGTGTTCCAAAAGTTTTTGAAATTTATAAAGAAAGCTTAAAAAAATTTGCTGCTAAAGAACAAAATCTGTAAGATTTTGTTAGCGGGCTACCACCAGCGAAAAACTTGAAATTGTCATCGGTACGGCTCCGCCGCCTTTTGGAATTTTCGCGGGGGCTTCCTCACCGTCGCAGGCGGCGAAAATGTTCAAACTATCTTTAGTATACAGCGCCGTTTTGGAAAGTTCGCCCCAGCATTTGTGGGGCGTACAGCGTATGCTGGACGATTCCCTCCAAGCGTGCCAAAGGCGGGACGCGGAGGTGTTGTGGGTTGGTGATTTTTGAAAATTTTTGATACAGTAAGTTTAGGAAGCACCACTATTTTCCGTTCAAAAAAGATTCGCGCATTTTTAAATAAATGGCACAGAGCCAATTACGAATTGCATTTCAAGAAAAGATTTTTACCAATAATTCGCAATTTTTATATTTGCCGCCCTAGCTCAGTTGGTCAGAGCGACTGTCTTGTAAACAGTAGGTCGTGGGTTCAACTCCCACGGGTGGCTCACATTTTTTTAAAACAACGGGTTTTTAAAATAATTTTTATTCCGGGAACAGGGTAGCGCCCTGTTCCTGATTGTATGCGCGATAATGTCTTGGAAAACATTCAAAATTTATACTTTAGGATGTAAGGTTAATCAATATGATTCTTGTTCCTTAGGTGAATTGTTGATTAAGTGAGGATACAAATGGGTCCAAAGCGAAGCGGATTTGGTAATAGTTAATACTTGTGCGGTTACTAAAAATGCCATAGCCAAGGACAAGAGAATGATTGGTAAAGGAAAATTGGAAAATCCTAATTCCAAAGTGATTCTTATGGGTTGTTGGCCTAACGCCTATGAAGAACAAGTCCAAAAAATGAAAGTGGATTTGGTGTGGGGTGTAGGCAAGTTTGGAGATTTGTTAACTTATATACAAGGATTGTTAGGCTATTGTTCTTCAGGAAAACAAAAACGGGTTGATTATGTTTTTCAGGATGATAGATTTAGGTATTTTTTAAAAATTCAGGACGGATGCGAACATTTTTGTTCTTATTGTATTATTCCTTATACTAAGGCTAAGGGGAAAATACAAAGCAGAAAGGAAGAAGATATATTAAAAGAGGCTAGAGGGGCAGGCTATGTCGGGTATAAAGAAATAATTCTTTCCGGTATACATTTAGGGTTATATGGTAAGGATTCTAATACTAATTTGGTAGAGTTGCTTAAAAAAATGATTCATATTTCGGAATTGGGTCGTATTCGATTAAGTTCAATTGAGATAAATGAAGTTAGTGATGAATTGATAAAGATTATCTCTCAAAGCTCTAAAATATGCAATCATTTACACATTCCTTTGCAATCAGGAAGTAACAAGATTCTTAAAGCCATGAACAGATCTTATACAGCTGATTATTATCAAAAAAGAGTAGGGGAGATAAGGTCAATAATTCCGGATATTGCTGTTAGTACTGATATAATGGTCGGTTTCCCTGGAGAAGATATTAATGCTTTCCTGGAAACTTATAATTTGATTTAAAAATTAAATTTTAGCCGTTTGCATGTTTTTCCTTTTTCTGGCCATGAAAAAACTCCTGCCTACAAAATGCCGGATCAGATTGATTCAGAGGTAGCCAAACAAAGAACAGCTAAGATTATAAACTTGGGGAAAAAATTGGAAAACAGATTTAAGAAAAAAATTGATAAAAAAGGAATAGAAGTTGTTGTAGAGAAAATTGAAGATGGAAAAATAAGAGGAAAAACCGAGTATTATTTTAACCTTGAATTTGATATATCTCAAATGATTAAATCTCACAAAGACGATGCTATTAATAACCCTCAAC
>JAGXOH010000023.1 GCA_023659985.1 Candidatus Falkowbacteria bacterium LH_S3
TCTTCTCGTTGTCGCGCAAAATTGTATTAAAACATTCTTTAATGGTGTTCATGGTGTGGTTGTCCTTTTTTATTACTCATAAGTTTGAATTTGAAATTTAGAGTGATAAAGTGGGTTACTTTGAGTATTTCAACCCTGGGTCCTGCGCAGTGTTTTTAATAAAAATCTTCTTTGTTTTTCTGTTATCTTTTTTCTGCGTCCCATACTTGATATGGTATTCAATTCCATTATCTTTACAAAACTCAATAACCATATCAGCGCAATTGTGGTAAAAATCTCCGTTAACACCGAATTGACTTGAGGTTACATTATAATTCAACTTTCCAAAAATAATTTTATCTACAAAAGAAACTTCCTTTAAGATTTTTTCTAAATCTTGTTCAACTAAATTCGGCGTTGGATACGGCTCCATGCTAATCCAAGTCTTCAAACCCTTGTTATGTAAATACTTCAATGACTTAATTCTATCTTTATAAGGGGCCGAATATGGCTCGAGTCTCTTTTTAAATTCCTTGTCTAAAGAAATTAAGGTAATCCCATATTCGTTGTTCTCTCCATATTTCTTAGTATTAACTAAAACTTTCGGGTAAATCCCTTTTGTTAAAACCGTGCAACGAATATTATCCATATTCAACCTATCAATAATTTTCAAAGTTAAATCGGCGACTTCAGGATATTTATACATAAGGGGGTCTGTGGAAAAACATAAATGAACGAACCTAATTTTATGTTTATATCTAGGAATCTCTCTGTCCAGCAATTCTAAAGCATTAGCCACAATTTTTGGCTGTAGCCATTCCTTATAACTTTTGATAATCCCGCACCTCTTTTTCATCATCATCGCATAACAGGGGAATTTACAGCCGTGAGCGCAACCTTCAACATGATTAATACAATAATCAGCGTATTCAACACTGCTCTGATATAATAAGGTTTTACGAAATATCATCTTCATATTTAAATTATACCATTTTTGCGGCAATTATAAAAATTTCACGATGCAATGCGGTGGAAAAGTATATTTTATTCTCTTTCCCGCGCATTCAATCTTAATTTCTGGAGGTTGAGCTTTCTCCATCGGTACGAGAATTTGTTTTTTATAGTGCGTTTCTCTAAATGCGGTTCGTGTTAATATAAAATTTTTTAACTCAGTAATACTTACTGATTTATTCTTAAATTCTTTTAATAAAATTTGCTTTAGTTGATTATAATTAGGACCCATTTCAAATAATACTAGCTGATTGGGATTATATGTTACATCTGAAAACTGAAATGAACCGCTTTTATCAACTCTCCACATTGCCTCTTTTATTTTCTTCAAACCAGTAATATTATTCGTTCCAAAGAATAAAAAGTAATCCGTTTTATTAATCTTATTTACCATCTTAAACGAACGAACAAATTTTATACCGGCATCCTTTTCTAACTGCTTCTTATAAATAGCGTGTAATATTTCTATTCTTTTCTTCGGATCTTTTTCAGAAATTACCTGTTTCCATTTATCTGTTCCAAATATCTCAATTAAACTATCCCAAAGTTTACTATCGCTAATAAACCTATTAATTTCTTCAAACATAAAAGTAATTAAAACTTCGCATTTCTCATTCCTCATAATTCTTTTTATCAAAGTAAGAGGTATTCCAGTAAATCCAAAAGGATCTATAAAAATAAAAGCAGGAGCAAGCTTTGTTTTTTGTTCGTCTATGTATTTAAAAATTTCGGTTAGCATTTCGTTAAACTTCGCACAGATACATTCTATTCCTATATTTGAAGGAATTTTTAATGAGCTAACTTTCTGTTTCAGATATTCGCATCTGTCTTTGTCTGCTTCAATGAATAACATTCTGATTTGCGATTTAATATTTGCCTTATGTTCTAAAACTGCCTTTATGGCTATTATTGGCGAGCCATCTTTCCCGCCAATATATTCACCGGGCCCAGCAAAGCCATCGATAAAAAGAACCCGACCGTTCCATCTTGTAATTATGGGCAACCAAGCATCTAAATACTTTCTTAAAATCTCGTGCTTTGCTTCTGTATGCGGCTCTATTAACCAAATTGTAGTCGGAATTTTAGACATAAACATTTACTTTTGCATCTACATAATTATCATAAATATGGAAGTAAACTTTTTGTGTTTGGTCTTTGCAATCTTGTTCAGAGTAAGCTGGGTCTGGCAAATTATCGTAGAGCATATCTCGGATTGTCTTTTCTACATCAGCCCGTGTTTCTTCTTTTCGCTTCCAGTCCAAAACAAATTTTTCTGTTTTTAGTTTAGCCAGTAGGTCATGCGTCACCTTCTTCACTTGTTCTACTTCATTTGGATTAAGGTTTTCTTTTAGAAGGAGATCAAAGATTGCCAACTCCTCTTCTGTGAGATTTTCTTTTATTGTTCGTGCATCCTCCTCGCTCAACTCTTTGGCAAGAGCAACAAGCTCTTCAAAGAATGAGTCGAGATCTCGGGATCCGGAATTATATTCATTAATGAGTAAGTTTAGGCGGTCAAGAAAAGGCTTGCGAAGCTTATTCTTTTTTATCATTTCTTTGATTTTTTCTTCTAACTCCGCGCTTAAACTCTTGGCCGCAATGTTTTTATTCTCTGTCTCATCAAAAAATTTCTTAAGTTCTTCAAAATCAATTTGGCTCAGGTCTTTTAGCTTTGGATCTTTAATAACAAATTCTCCTGCTTTGATAGAGCGATCTAATAAATCTTCAAGGTCTTTCTTAACCTGAGTAACATCAGCTTCTTCTTCAATGACCTCTTTAATACGAGAAGCAATTACTTTGAAAGCCATAACTTCTTTGTAATAATCTTCTGCTTTGGGCTCAGGAAGTACCGCTTTATAAAATCGATAAGCATTTGACGCAAAATTAAGATACTTTTTCTTTGTTTGTTCATCTTGCAAAATACGATTCGTAAATATATCAATGAGACGTATTTTTTTTGTATCTGTAGCGTTAAGTAATTCATCAATATCAAGATCAAGCTTTTTCAGAAACTCGCGCGTTTGTTTTACAGTTGAAATTAAAAGTTCAACAAGTTTTTCTTTTTCTTTAATGATATCGTTAATTGGCGCGCCGCTTTCGGGAGTAGCATAGATTGAAAGCGCTCTTTGAAGATTTCTAAATACACCAATGTAGTCAACGATAAGGCCGTTTGTCTTGCCCGGATACACTCGATTAGCACGCGCGATGGTTTGCATTAGTGTGTGATTCTTAAGTGGCTTATCAAGATATAGCGTTGAAAGATTAAGAACATCAAAACCTGTAATCCACATTGCGCAAACAAAGACCATACGCAAATTGCTCTCCGGGTCTTTAAATTTAGTTTCTAAATTCTCATTTTGCATACGAGCCCTAAGCGGTCGCATATTAATCTTAAATTCTTCCATTTCGGCAATTTCATTTTGACCCTGACTTACTACTACTGCCATATCAATCCCTTCATATTGTTCTATGGTTTGTCGGATCTCTTCTTTTTCATGTTCGTCTGTAGCTTTGGATAAAGCAATATTTAGCTTTGCAAGATGCTTCTGCATTTGTTCTTTAACCTTTGTGTACATTCGAACGGCTGTTTTTTTATCAATAGAAACGACCATTGCTTTACCATTATATCCTCTAGTAGTGAAATGTGAGACAATATCTTCCGCAACTTTGTTTAAACGATCTTCGCGAGTAATCAAGTGATAGAAAGTTGAAAATTCTTGTTCCAACTTTTCCTCTTCTTCAATTTTAAGACCATAGAAATTCATTACTTGTTCTAAATTTTTCTGAATATCCGGATTTACATTTTCAAGTTTTGGGACACGATTCTCGTAGTAAAGAGGCACCGTGGCTCCATCTTTTACCGACTGGGCGAAATTATATGTTGAGACGTAATCACCGAAAACTTCTCGCGTTTTCTCTTCTCCGTTAACCATCAATGGCGTGCCGGTAAATCCAATAAATGAAGCTTTAGGTAATGCAATACGCATATTAGCAGCCATACGGTCGTACTGTGTGCGATGCGCTTCGTCAGCCATAACAATTACATCATTTCTATTGGATAGTTCTTTTGGTTCAGCAAATTTATGTATAAGTGTAAAGATATGACGATGGTCTTCTTTGAGTAATTTCTGAAGATGTTCTATGTTCTTAGCATGTACTTCATCTTCATAAACAGCATCGCAAGCGGCAAATGTTTCGTATATCTGCTTATCAAGCTCTTTGCGGTCCGTAACCACAACAAAAGTAAAATTGCCGATTAGTTTACGGAACACTTTTTGAGACAAGAAAATCATTGAATATGATTTGCCTGACCCCTGAGTATGCCAGAAAACGCCAAGGCGTCCTTTGTTTTTGTCTCTATTCTTTACTTCTTTAAAAGCGCGGTTTACTCCAAAAAATTGAAAATAGTGGGCAATTACTTTAACGCATTCTCCCTGGAATTTATCAAAAAGAATAAAGTTTTCAATAATATCCAAAAGTCGCGATGGTTCGCAAGTTCCTTTAATAACAGTTTCTAAGCTCACTTTCCCAACTTCTTCTCCATCTTTTACTTTATTCCATTCGTTGAAATGCTCGTATGTGCTAGTGATAGTGCCGACTTTACTTTCAATACCATTGGAAATGATGATGAAAGCGTTATACCAAAAAAGCTGCGAAATTGTATCTTTGTAATCCTGAATATTTTGTTGATAGGCATTACGAAGATTTTTGTGTGATGCTTTAAGTTCTATTAATACAAGTGGTATGCCATTTATAAATCCAATCAAGTCAGGACGGCGCTTATGCAATTCGCCGGTAATCCAAAACTGAGAAACAAGCATAAAATGATTTTCCTTTGGATTTTCAAAATCAATAACTTTTACTGTTTCAGTTTGCTGTTCGTTTTTTTCATTTTCTGTCTCAACTTTTACGCCGTCTTTGAGTAATTGCCATATTTCATGATTTGCATTGACCATACTCATCGCCGATCGGTCTTTTATAATCTCCTCAATCGCAAGATTGAGTGCTTCGGTAGATACATCCTGGTTTAGCTTCGTCAGGGCGATTTTGAGGTAATTCATCAAGACGACTTCTCCCGGATTCTCTCGTCCAAACTCTGAGTCCATTTCGCCAGAATACGCATTGGCAAAATTTTCAGTACCCCAAAGCTCGCCAAATATTTTGACAGCAGTTTGTTCTATTAATTTGTCTTCTGAAAATTCGTTCATAGTTTATGCAAGTAGAAAAATTCTAATGGCAGTGCTACGGCAATTGTTTTGTTATTTAAATTTACAAGAGATAGCCATCTCTTGTAAAGCATACATTACAAGAAATGCATTACTATCTAATCTATATATTTTAAACTATTCTTAGATACTTTTGTCCTTATCTTACTTCAATTTCTCCATTTACTAATTTCGGTAAAAGCAAATCTCTGGCTTGACGAAGGTTTGAATTTTGCACAAGTAAATTATTTAACTCAACACGAAGTAGAGAAATTTTTTCCTCAAATTTATCAATCAGCTCTTTTGGTGAAACAATAATATTGGTTCTAGTTACTATGTCAGCACTTGCACTTTTACGGGTCGTTCCGTCGGATGCACCTTGAATATAATTTTGATATTGTTCAGAGTTCAAAAAATAAAAAAGATAATAAGGAGATATTCGATTATCCGTAATTTTTAATCTTATCAAGTAGGATGCAAATACGGCGTCTACATTTTGTTCTACGATGCCGATTTTCCCCGGATCAGCCATTCTTATAATCACAATATCACCTTTTTGGAGTTGATATTTTTTCTTATCTTCGTCCGATATTTTACAATAAGGCACATTAGACCAATCAATATAGCTATTTTTGTTAATATCTGTTCCTCGCAGATATTTCGGGCCAATCTGTTCATTACTTGCCGATTCCGTGTAACCATACTGCGGTTTAACTATTTCGCTTAATTTTACATTTTGATTTTTGATTTTTGAATTTTCTATAAACCACTCTTTATAAATTGTCTGCGCCATTTCTTCTAAAATCTTGATCCGCTTTGTGTTGTTTTTGATGAGATTGTCATAGGTTGAGAGAATGTTGGCTATTTTTTCTTGAGTAGGAAAGGGAGGCAATACCACCGGACAATCAGCAATAATTGGTAATCTCAAAGATTTAACAGTGGCTCCAGTTGCTGTTTGCGCAAAATATTCTCTATTTAATAATAAAAAGTAATACAAAAACCTTAAATTAAGATCCTCGCATCTTTTTGTTTCATCACAATAAATGGCGTAAACGCGTTGGTGTAAATTAAATTTACCTTCATAAAATTGAGGCACAAAATCTTTTCCCTCACCAGGCAGAATTATTGCACTTGTATCGAATAGAAACTTATCACTTCGTTTAATAGTTGCTGAGCGATCAAACAATGGGTATATTCCATTCTTAACAGCATTTTGAGAATCTGTTTTACCAGTTTTAATTTGACAGATATCTCCTAATTTTGTTTTTCGCCAATTTGTTTTGGTTTGAGCAATCATGTTATTTCGTTGTTTTAATTTCTTGGATATCAGTTTGATTTGTCTTTTGTTTTTGTGTCTTTTCAAATTGTTTTTTAATTTTAATCCAACGATTAAAAATTTTCTTCGCATAATCCATTGGGACCACAAATGAGAGTCCGGAATGTTCCCGCTCGAGACTTACAACGGATGGTGGGTTTGTTTGATGACTCCAAAGCTCTTCTCCATAGGATAAAAACCCACTTACTGCCCCCAGGAGATAAAAGGATGTAACCGGCTTTGTGTTTGGAAGTGCTATATTGGTGGGTTTTAAAATTACAGGCCCACCGCTGTTACCAGGGAATATTGAAGAATCAACAAAAAATGCCTTGTATATTTGTAGCAACTCACGGTCAAACCTTGAGATAATTCCCGCTTTGACATAAGAGGAATTTTGGATATCTCCGGCAAAACCCATAGGAAATCCTAAAATATATACCTCATCTCCAACTGCAATTCCCACTTCGCCAAATTTTTTTTGATAGGCGAATGTTTCTTCATTAAAAAATGCAAAGTCAATGTTATGCTCTGTTAGAATTTGCGGATTAACTTTGAGTAGTGCGAGGTCAACTTTATTGTTCTTATCAGCAAGCCATCTCGATGTTTTGTTTGAGAAAAATAGAGGTTGCAGCACGATCTCTGATTTTCCATTGCGCTTATTAAAACGAAGGTATACGTCATTTTTCCCTTCAAATACATGTCGGTTTGTCAGAATGAATATGTGATAGGTCCTTTTTTTAGGATCTTTTGATTTTTTAGCAAGAAAGCCAACGAGAAACCCTGTCGCATTACATACAAATCTTTTTTGTTTATCGAGTTCCCCTATTGCAATAACTGTTTTTGGATGTAGAGAATTAAGTAAAGCCATAAATCTATAATGTAATTTTCTTCAAATTCTTAAAAATTTCCTTCTCTAATTTATGAGCTTCGTCCGTTAGGTCTTTAAATTCATTATGAAGATTTTCAATTTTGTCCTCAAAATTTTCATCATCTTCACCATCATTGTCGGCAACTCCTACATATCGACCCGGGTTAAGTGACCAGTCAGCCTTTTTTACTTCTTCAATTGTTGCTATTTTGCAAAGACCTTTTATATCTTTGTACTCTTTTCCATTTTCCTTGCGATAGCTTCGGACAATATTTGCAATTTGTTCTATCTGTTCATCTGTCCAATCACGATGCGCTCGATCTATTTGCCTGTAAATGTGGCGAGCATCAATAAAGAGAATTTTATTTTTGCGGTCAGTTTTCTTTTTACTCTTATCTAAAAACCAGAGAGTTACTGGAAGCGTTACATTGTAGAACATATTTGGACCTACAGCTACTATCACATCTATTACACCGTCCTCAATCATCTTCTGGCGGATTTCTTTTTCACTATGGCCGGCATCGCTCGCTGAGTTTGCCATAACAAATCCAGCTCGCCCTTTTTCATTCAACGAATTTAAAAAGAATTGGATCCAAATATAATTACCATTATCTGCTTTTGGTATTCCGTATGAAAATCGTGGATCATTTTTAATACGCTCCTTATCAATTCCTTTTACATTAAAGGGAGGATTAGCCATAGTGAAATCAAATGTTCCTAAACTTTTATGCCGATCTTCGTAGTAAGTATTTCCTTCCCTGATATCTCCGGATAAGCTATGAATTGCAAGGTTCATTTTTGCAATGCGAATGGTTCGGTCTGTCTTTTCCTGTCCATAAATAGTAATCTTTCGCGAAGCTCTTGTATTTTGTTTGTTTTCAAGATGCCGTTTTACGAATTCATGCGATTGCGCAAACATACCACCTGATCCACACGCAGGATCGTAAATCCGCCCTTGATACGGCTCAATGATTTCTACAATGAGTTTTACGATACTGGTTGGAGTGAAAAATTCGCCTCCGCGCGTTCCGTCAGCAAGAGCGAACTTACCAAGGAAATATTCATAAATTTTTCCGAATGCATCACCCTCAATGTTATCAGGAATTTGATTAAAATTTTTGAGAAGTGTGATTATTGTTTTATTATCCAACTTTTGAAATGTTTTTGGAAGAATACCGGTAAGCTCTTTATTTTCTGCTTCAATTGTATTCATTCCGTCATTCATAACTTTGCCCATATCTGTTCCTTCTGGCAACTCTGTGAGATATGAAAATCGAGCTTTTTCAGGAACGAAAAGTACGCCCCGCGCGTGATAATCAGTAGAAGAAATTGGTCGTTCTCGCGAAACAGAAGCTCCACTGAGGTTTTTTGACTTCTTTTTTCTTTCTTCACCTAATTCCTTTGCTATTTTTGAATGTTTTATTTCTGCGAATTTAAGAAAAATCAAACCCAAAACCGGTTCAGCAAATTCATTAAGACGCAATGGGGAATTGGCGCGCATATGGTCTGCCGCTTCCCATAAACTATTTTCCAAATCTTTTATATTAAAGCTCATAGTAATTTTTCTTCTTTAAAACTAAAGTGACTATTTTTTGTTATGATAATATGATCCAAAACTTCAACACCCATTATTTTACCAACCTCCACTAATCTTTTTGTAATTTCCATATCTTCTTCTGACGGCTTTGAGTCACCAGAGGGATGATTATGCGCAATCATAATGTTGGCGGCTGAATATTTGAGAGTTGGTTCAAAAACTTCCCGGGGATGAACTAAATTGGTATTTAAAGTTCCCATTGAAATTGTTTCTTTATGAACTAATTGATTTCTTGCATTAAGATACAAAGCCACAAAGTGTTCTCTTTTGTTTTCACGTAATTCAGTCAACTGAGCGATAACATCTTTTGGTGTAGAAATTATTGGTAAATTAGAATCATTTACCTCTAAGGCGCGTTTTGAAAGCTCGAAAGCGGCAAGAAGAGTCATGGCTTTAGCAGAGTCAATTCCTTTTATTTTCAGTAGATCATCATATGTCATTTGCAAAAGACGCTTCTTGGAATGTTTGGTTAGAATTTGTGAAGCAATTTCAATAACATTTTTTCCAGCCTTGCCGGTCCGCAAAAGAATAGCCAAAAGATCCGAATCCTTTAAATTTCCTGCTCCTTTAGTAATAAACTTTTCTCTCGGCCTATCTGATTTTGGTAAATCTTTAATTTTCATAATTTATTTTAAAAGTTCATCCACTAAAACTTTTATAGCTTTAGCTAATTTTGTAATAGTTGCAAGTGTTGAGTTTTGCTTGTCATTTTCAATATTACTAATATAGCCACGATCAATACCAAGCATGTGGGCAATATCACCTTGCGACATATTCTTATCGACTCGAGCCTTTTAAGACTTTGACTAAGTTTTTTGATATGTTTTTTATAGTAGACGTACAATTATTGTAGTATACAGTATATTTTTAGACAATGGTGTATTTTAATATAACAGTGAGGGTTTCATTTTATTCTATTAAAAGTATAGTTAAACAAAAAAATTTATGCAAATTATGCAAACCCGAGACCAAAATTTTCTAAAACGAATCTCCAATATACTAGATATCCTTTAATAGATTAAAGTTATATAATGAATTTGTCAAAATAAAATTCTAAATACTTTTCTTCAGATGGCACATTAAGACCAGAAAGCGTTGTTTCGAAAGACTCAAACGGTTGAATACTTACCAGAAATTCTCCCGAGTACATTATCAATAGCTGCGTTCGCTGGCTCTTTACACAAGGAGATCAGATTCCATCCAGATGCTAAACTAATATCATTTGCTACCCGTGATTGAAAAGAATTCAGAGAACTGTCTGAAAACATAATCGTTTACGGTAACAACTAAATGTGCCCTGTAAGAACCCGATTCTAGCGTCTTAGGCTGAAGCCACTGAGTTGTAGTCTTCTTAGTCTCATCAGCACCTATTGTTTCCAAAATCTAGGGCAATTTGGCAACCTCTCTATTTGCTGTGCTATAGATATATATCCTCAGACACGTTAAGCTGACTCCCGGAGAGATTTTGGAATTCTCTGGTAAATGTTTCGTATGAACGCTTATCAATAGAAATT